>JANLQZ010000007.1:0-2281 GCA_031368125.1 Betaproteobacteria bacterium | reverse complement strand
GGCCGCTCGATGTTCTTGACTGAATGCTCCCCGGCGTCGGTGAAGCGCACGTCGATCCGGTCACGCACCTGCTCATAGGCGCTGGCCGATATCGCAACGGCGCCGGGCTCGCACAGGCTCTCCAGCCGCGCGGCGACGTTGACGCCATCGCCATAGACACCCGAGGATTCCACCAGCACGTCGCCCAGATTCACGCCGATGCGGTACTGCATGCGCTGGTCTTGCGGCAACGGCAGGTTGCGAAGCGCGAATGCGCGCTGGAGTTCAAGCGCGCATTCCACCGCTTTCACCACCGACGCAAACTCGGCCAGGACCGAGTCACCTGGGGCGTTCACGATGCGTCCCTGGTGGGCGTCCACCTTGTGTGAGAACAGGGCGCGGCTTTCGTTGAGCAAGCGCAACGTGGCCTGGTCGTCGGCGTGCATCAACCGGCTGTAGCCGACCACGTCGGCGGCAAGAATCGCCGCCAGCCTGCGTTCGACCTTGGTGCTGTCCACCTCGCTGCTGTCCATACTGAGCCCTTCAGTTGGATGCTAACAGGCGATCCAGGCCGATGACATCACAGGAACGCGCGATGCCCAATGCCCCCCAGCCACCGGAACGGGGGCGCCGCTGGCCAGCACGCACAGCGCCGATGGATGGGAGACTCGACCGCCTCGGTGCAGGCAATGCCATGTCGGCGCGCATCCGTACCCGCGCGTCGCAGGCCGTGGTGCCAGGGTCGTGCGTCCGTGATCGACGATCGCGCCCGGAGCGCGTTCTATGGGCCACCGCAGGCTCAAGGCGGCCATCTGGCGCGCCCTGGCTCAGACGCCAACTGCCTGGGAATCGGAATGCAGATCGATTTGCAGGTTGGGTGCCGCCAGCAACGCCCGGTACCCCCATGGTGGACCGCCGCCCAGCCATCCGCCGGCGCGCCACGGGCAGCGCGCAATGCGCAATACCCCGGCGTGTCGCGCCTCAGAACGGAATATCGTCGTCCATGTCGTCGAAGCCGCTCGATGGCTTGGCGGCGGCGGCGGGCTGCGGGCGCGGCGCCGACGCGGCGGGGCGCGACGCGGGTGCGTTGGGTCGCGCATAACCGCCGCCGCCACCCTCTTCGCCGCCTGGCCCACCCATGCCTTCGCGTTTGCCGAGCAGCTGCATTTCGGTGGCGATGATGTCGCAGGTGTTTTGCTCCACGCCGTCCTTGTTGGTGAACTTGCCGTACTTCAGCCGTCCTTCCACATAGATCGGGTTGCCCTTCTTGACGTATTCGCCGGCGATTTCGGCCAGCCGGTCGAAGAAGGTGATGCGGTGCCACTGGGTGTCCTCGATCATTTCCCCGCTGTTCTTGTCCTTGCGCCGGGTCGATGTGGCCAGGGTGACGTTGGCAACCGCCTGGCCGGAGGGCAGATAACGGATCTCGGGGTCGCGGCCACAATTGCCAACCAGGATGACTTTGTTTACAGACGCCATGATGTGCTCCAGAAGTTGTGCGGATTATCCCGCCAATTCAATTGCGGATTTCTCCGCCACCGTGATGATGACGCGTCGCATCGATTGCGCTTGCCGGTGTGCGCGGCGCTGGTGTTCGACACTATTTGCCGATGGCGGCACCCGCACCCGCAACCTCCTGTTTCCTGCGGTTTGAACTGGCTGACTTGCAGCCAGCGCGCCTTCGCAAAGATCGCCGGGCACCGACCACCAAAAGCCGCAAAGGAAGATTTCCATGGCCACAGCGCGCAAAGTCCTGTTCATATCCGCCGACCAGTGGCGCGGCGAATGCTTGTCCGCGCTGGGCCACCCGGTGGTGAAGACGCCGCATCTGGACGCGCTGGCCGCCCGGGCCACGTTGTTCCGGCGCCATTTCGCGGTGACTTCGCCCTGCGGCCCGGCGCGCGCCAGCATGCAGACCGGCCTGTACCTGATGAACCACCGGTCCGGGCGAAATGGCACGCCGCTGGACCGGCGCCACACCAATATCGCGCAGGAAGTGCGCAAGATCGGTTTCGATCCGATCCTGTTCGGCTACACCGACACCAGCGCCGATCCGCGTGGCCTGCATCCCGAAGACCCGGCGCTGCGCACCTTCGAGGGACCACTGCCGGGCTACCGGATCGGCCGCTTGTTTCCGGACCACATGGCGGCCTGGATGCAGGACTTGCGCGCCAAGGGCTACACGTTCGAAGGGCGCAAGGATGTCTACCAGCCCCGGCCAGGGTTTGCCCTGCCACCGGACCGCGGCCATCGGTTCATCCCGACCTTGTTCAAGGCCGAGGACAGCGACACCAATTTCCTG
>JANLQZ010000973.1:0-3824 GCA_031368125.1 Betaproteobacteria bacterium | reverse complement strand
GCCGGCGACCAGTTCGTGATCGAAACGCCGGGGGGTGGCGGCTGGGGCCCACCAACGCGGTAGCGCCCGCACCAGCCCTCACTCGCCGCCGTCGCGGTACGCCCGCCAGCGCGGCAGTGCCTGGCGCATCAACGCCACTTGGCGGGTGAACTTCGGGCAGGCGACGCAGATTTGCAGGTGCAGGCGCACGGCCGCGCGCTCGACCAGGCTGAGCTTGCGGTCTTCACCCCCCAGCACCAGCTCGGTGACTTCGCGGCAGTTGCGGAACAGGAGAAACTTCATGCGGCGGCCTTGGCGGTGGCGTTGCCGAACCAGCGCTCCTGCAAGCAGGTTTGCAAGCGCAGACGGGCTCGGTGCAGCAGCACCCACAAGTTCGTCGTGGTGATGCCCAATTCCTTGCAGATTTCTAACGAATCGAGCTCGAGCCACTCGCGCATCATGAATACGCGGCCCTGCACGCCGGGCAGTTTTTCGACGCAGAGCTCGAGGACTTCAAAAAATTCCCGGCGGCCGCAGGCGGCCTCGGGATCGCCCCATTCGGCCGGCGCCGCGCGCCAATGGCCGGTGTGGTCGAACAGCAGGCCGTCGAAGTCTTCGTCGTCGTCGGGCGTGGTCAGCGAGACCTCGCGGCTGTGGCGGCGGATCTGGTCGATCAGCTTGTGCTTGAGGATGCCCACCAGCCAGGTCTTCAACTGCGACTGGCCGGCAAAGGCCTGCGGTTTGGCCAGCGCGGCCAGCACGGTGTCGGACACCGCGTCCTCGGCCCAGGCCTCGTTGCGCAACTGGGCATGCGCGAAGCGCAGCAGTTGCGGACGCAGGTTCTGTACGGCCTGGGCAAATTCGTTCATCAGCTCTGTTACCGTGGGATTGCAGCGCAGTGTAAGCATTGCGCGTCGGCGCCGACCTAAACGGGCTGGTGCTATCCGGCCGTCATTTCCATCCACCCCGTTTCAGGAGTTGTTGATCATGAACCACCGTCTCGTCGTTTCCTCTGCCCTGGCCTCGCTGCTCTCGCTGGGCCTCATCGGCCAAGCCTCGGCGCAACCGGCCAAGGACCCGGGCAAGAGCCACGAAAAATGCTTCGGCATCGCCAAGGCCGGCCAGAACGATTGCGCCAATCTGTCGGGCACGCATTCCTGCGCCGGCCAGAGCAAGGCCGACGATGCGGCCGAATGGAAGTACGTGGCCAAAGGCACCTGCAAGGACCTGAAGGGCTTCTCCGCCGACGAGGCCAAGGCCAAGCTGGCGATGAAGAAGTAAGGCCACGGCCTGACGACCAACGGCTGAGCCCGAGCCTGCCATGCCGACGCCTCAGGCCCCGCGGCGGCTGGCCGGCATCGGCTGGCGCCATGCCCACGAGCGCGCGCTGCTCGATGAACGGCCGCCGTTGCCGTTCATCGAGGTGCACTCGGAAAACTTCTTTGCCGACGGTGGCGCCCCGCTGGCGCTGCTGGCGCGGGCGCGCGAGCACTACCCCGTCAGCCTGCACGGCGTCGGCCTGGCGCTGGGCTCGGCCGTCGGGCTCGATGCCTGGCACCTCGACCGGCTGGTCGCGCTGGTGCAGCGCATCGACCCACTGCGCGTGTCCGACCATGCCTCGTTCGCCCGCGCGCCGCGGCACAACGGCGCCACGCCGATCCACGGCAGCGATCTGTTGCCGATCGCCTTCACCCGCGCCAGCCTGGATGTGATGGCCGCCAACGTGCAGCAGGTGCAGGAGCGCCTGGGCCGTGCGATCGGTGTCGAGAATTTGTCCAGCTACCTGAGCTGGGCCGACGACACGCTGACCCAGTCCCAGTTCTTCAACGAGTTGGCCGCGCGCACCGGTTGCTGGCTGCTGCTCGATGTGAACAACCTCGTGGTCAATGCCCTCAACGACGGCGACGCCGATCCGGTGGCAAGCGCCTGCCGCTACGTCGACGCACTCGACGAGCACGCGGTCGGCGAAATCCACCTGGCCGGCTTCGATGCCAGTGGCGCATTGGTGATCGACGACCATGGCAGCCGCGTCCACCCGCCCGTGTGGGAGGTCTACGCCCATGCCATCCGCCACCTCGGCCCCCGGCCCACGCTGGTGGAATGGGACACCGCGCTGCCCGCGTTCGAGGTCCTGCTCGGCGAAGCCCGGCAGGCCGACCGCGTGGCCGCCGCTGCGCTCGAACAGGTGCCTGCATGAGACGCTGGGCCGCTCCCGAGGCGAATACCGAAGTGCGCAGCACGGAGGTTGCCTGATGACAGCGGTGCAACGCGAAGCCCAGCGCCAGCAACTGCTGCTGCGCACGCTGTGGCGTGACGCACCCGCCGAGGCCTTGAACGGCTGGCTGCGTGGGCCGCGCGGGCCACGCGAAGGCAGCGATGCGCTGGGCCTGGCGGCCTACCGTGCCAATGCCGGCGCCATCGCCGAGCGCGCGCTGGCCAGCGCCTTCCCGACCGTGGCCGCCCTGGTCGGCGACGACTCCTTCGCGGCCATGGCGCGCGACTTCTGGCAACAGCACCCGCCGCTGCGCGGCGACCTCGGCGAATGGGGCAGCGCCCTGCCCGGCTTCATCGCCGCCAGCACCACCCTGGCCAGCGAACCGTACCTGGCCGACAGCGCCCGACTCGACTGGCTGGTGCACCGGGCCTCGCGCGCCACCGACGGCTCGGGCGACGCACCGGCACTCGATGCCTTGGCCGAGTACGCACCCGACACATTGCGGCTCACGCTGCGCCCCGGCTGCGCCGTGCTGAGCAGTGCCTGGCCGGTGGCCAGCTTGTGGCAAGCGCACGAACAGCAGGGCAGCGACCGCTTCGACGCCGTGCGCGCCGCCTTCGCTGCCGGCCACAGCGAGCACGCCTTCGTGCGCCGCGACGGCTACGCGGCGCGCGTCGATGCGCTGGCGCCAGACGCGGCGGCGTTCACGCGCGCCGTGATCGACGGCGCCCCACTGTCCGCCGCGCTCGACGCGGCTGGCGAAGCCTTCGCTTTCGACCACTGGCTGGTGCAGGCCCTGCAACAGCGCTGGCTGGTCGCCGTTCAACCTCTCCTCCCGACGGCATCACCATGAACCTGCAAGCCTTCATCGCCTGGGCCCAACGCGCCATCACCGCGCTCGAGACCGCCCAACCCCTGGCCCAGTTGGCCGCGCGCCTGTACGTCGCACAGGCCTTCTTCCTGTCGGGCCTGAGCAAGCTGCGCAACTGGGACTCGACGCTGGCGCTGTTCCAGGACGAGTACCAGGTGCCGCTGCTGCCGCCCGAACTGGCCGCCATCGCCGGCACCACCGGCGAGCTGGTGTTGCCGGTGCTGTTGGCCCTCGGCCTGGCCGGCCGATTCGCCGCGGCCGGTCTCTCGGTCGTCAATGTCGTGGCCGTGATCAGCCTGGCCGAGATTGCCGCACCGGCCCTGCAGCAGCATGTCTTCTGGGGCAGCCTTTTGATCGGCCTGCTGTTGTGGGGCCCCGGCCGCTGGTCGCTCGACCGCGTTGTCTTGCCGCGCTTGCAAGCTGCCGCACCGCGCGCTGGCTACACTCGCGCGGCCTGAAATTTCCAGGCGCAAGAAAGCACCGATGAGCGTTGACCTGCGCCGCCGCAATGTGTTGTTCACCGGCGCTGCACTCGCCCTGCCCATGGCAGGCCACGCACAGCCGGCAGACTGGACCCGCATCGAAGCCGCTGCCCGCGGCCAGACGGTGTACTTCAACGCCTGGGCCGGCAGCGAGCGCATCAACGCCTACTTGCAATGGGCGGCGGTCGAGCTGGCGCAGCGTTACGGCCTCAAGCTCGACCATGTGAAGGTCAGCGACACCGCCGAGGTGGTCAAACGCGTGCGCGCCGAAAAGGCC
>JANLQZ010000925.1:0-18381 GCA_031368125.1 Betaproteobacteria bacterium | reverse complement strand
GTTTTGACCGTGTCAGCCACGAGCTGGGCCAGTTCGGTGGTGGTTGAAATTGGGCCCCGTTCCTGTCGGCGAGCAACAATCGCCTTTGCAATGGCGCCAGCAAACCGTTCCTCACCATAGTCACGAATCACCTCCGCTATTTGACCCGTTTGCGCCGTGGCGAGCCACTGGGCCACGCTCTGGCCGCGCGTTGTATCCATCCGCATGTCGAGCGGGCCCTCGAACCGGAAACTGAAGCCACGCGTCGGGTCGTCGATCTGCGGTGAACTGATCCCCAGGTCCATCAGGATGCCGGCGACCGACGACCGGTCGAGCTGCGCGAGCTGCTCGAATCCCTCGTGGCGAATCGAAAATCGCGGGTCCGCGATGTCTGCTGCCGCCGTGATTGCCGCGGGATCCTTGTCGAATGCGATCAAGCGGTCGTGCGGCAGCAGTCGCGAAAGGATCAGCCGCGCATGGCCGCCGCGGCCAAACGTGGCGTCGACGTAGGTTCGTGCGGGCGCTGCAACGGCCGCGCTCTCGTCCGGCGGGTTTGCCAGCAGCGCATCGACTGCTTCGTTCAACAACACGGTTGTGTGTGTCCACCCACTGTTCACGGTCGGCTTTCAAAAGGAGAATTCCTTGAACACATCCGGCATTTCACCCTGCATCGCCTTCGCCTCGAGGGTGTCGTACATGGTCTTGTCCCAAAGCTCGAAATGGTTTCCCATGCCCAGCAGCATGGTGTCGCGCGTAATGCCGGCGGCCGCGCGCAATTCCGGCGAAACCAGCACGCGGCCGGTCCCGTCCATGTCCACGTCCATCGCGTTGCCGAGGAAAATGCGTTTCCACCATTGCGCCGACATCGGCAGCTGGGCGACCCGTTCGCGAAACCTCTCCCATTCCAGGCGGGGAAAGACCATCAGGCAGCCGTGCGGATGGCGCGTGATGGTGAGTTGCCCGCCGTTTTGCCCGCCGAGGACGTCACGGTACCGGGTCGGCACCGACAGCCGCCCCTTTGCATCCAGACTGAGAGACGAGGCCCCTTGAAACACGACTGCACACCCTCGATTGGTAAAACCGGTGGCGATGCTGTGATCAAATCACACCATTCACCACTTAATTGCACTTTTTTGCACTGTAGCAGCAAATACCAACAGTGCAACTGTCCGTGCAACAATTTTTTTCAATGAAATCAAGGACTTAGAGGCGAAATCTGAAGCTTGTGTGCGACAAAAATCGTTCTAAATTAAGGACTTAGGGCAAACTATGAAAGTGTTGCTTGAAGCCGGCCCGCCGCCAGCGCCGCCGCATTTACAGGATGTAACGGGACAGGTCTTCGTCCTGGCTCAATTCGGCGAGCCGGCCGTCTACGTACGAGGCATCGACCACCACGGTCTGGCCGCGCAGTTTGGTGGCGTCGAAACTCACTTCATCGAGGAGGCGTTCCATCACCGTGGACAGCCGCCTGGCCCCGATGTTTTCAGTGCGTTCGTTGACGTCGAACGCAATTTGCGCCAGCCGGGTGACGCCTTCCGGCAAGAACTCGATCACCACCTCCTCGGTAGCCAGCAAAGCCTGGTACTGCTTGACCAGCGACGCGTGGGTTTGCGTCAGGATCGACTCGAAATCCTGCACCGACAGTGATTGCAACTCGACGCGGATCGGGAAGCGCCCCTGCAATTCCGGTATCAGGTCGCTGGGCTTGCTGAGATGGAACGCGCCGGACGCGATGAACAGGATGTGATCGGTCTTGATGACGCCGTATTTCGTCGACACGGTCGTGCCTTCGACCAGCGGCAGCAAGTCCCGCTGCACGCCCTGGCGCGAGACCTCCGCCGTGCCGCCTTCCGATCGCGACGTGACCTTGTCGATCTCGTCGATGAAGACAATGCCGTTTTGCTCCGCCGCGTGCAGGGCCTGGGCGCGGATCTCGTCTTCGTTGACGAGTTTCGCCGCCTCCTCATCCTGCGCGAGTTTGAGCGCTTCGTCGATCCGCATCTTGCGGCTCTGGCGTTTTTGCTGCCCCAACTGGCCGAACATGCCGCGCAGTTGTTCGGTCATCTCTTCCATGCCGGCCGGCCCCATGATCTCGAGCTGCGGCTTCGATTCCGCCACGTCGATTTCGATCTCGCGCTGGTCCAGCTGGCCTTCGCGCAGTTTCTTGCGAAACGCCTGGCGGGCGGTGCTCTCAGGTGTCTCCGCGTTGCGCGCGAAGCCGAATTCGCCGCGGGCCGGCGGCACCAGGATGTCAAGGATGCGTTCTTCCGCGGCATCGTGTGCGCGCTCGCGCACCTTGAGTTTGGCCGTTTCACGCATCTGCTTGACGGCCACCTCCGCCAGATCGCGGATGATCGTGTCCACGTCCTTGCCGACGTAACCGACCTCGGTGAATTTCGTCGCCTCGACCTTGATGAACGGCGCATCGGCCAGGCGGGCCAGGCGACGGGCAATCTCGGTCTTGCCCACGCCGGTAGGGCCGATCATCAGGATGTTCTTGGGTGTGATTTCGGCACGCAGGCCTGGCTCGACCTGCTGGCGTCGCCAGCGGTTGCGCAATGCGATCGCCACCGCGCGTTTGGCGTGGTGCTGCCCGACGATATGTTTGTCGAGCTCGCGAACGATCTCCTGTGGACTCAGGGACGACATGGCCGGCTCCCTGGCACGTGATGGGCGGCAGAAACGGGTCTCAAGGCAGTGTCTCAATGGTGTGGTGCATATTGGTGTAGATGCACAGTTCGCCCGCAATTTCGAGTGACTTGCGGACGATCTCCTGGGCCGACAACTCGGTATGGCCCAACAGCGCGACTGCCGCCGCCTGGGCATAGGCGCCACCGGAGCCGATCGTGACGATGCCGTTTTCCGGCTCGAGCACGTCGCCGTTGCCGGTGATGATGAGAGAAGCATCCTTGTCGGCAACCGCCAACATCGCCTCCAGTCGCCGCAAGACCCGATCGGTGCGCCAGTCCTTGGTCAGCTCGATCGCGGCACGCACCAAGTGCCCCTGGTGTTTTTCAAGCTTCGCTTCGAAGCGCTCGAAAAGCGTAAATGCGTCGGCCGTTGCGCCAGCGAAGCCTGCAAGCACCTTGCCATGGTAGAGCTTGCGTACCTTGCGGGCGGTGCCCTTGACGACGATGTTGCCCAGTGTGACCTGCCCGTCGCCACCGATCGCCACCTCGGTGCCGGCAGCGGTGGTGCGCCGAACGCTGATGATGGTGGTTCCGTGAAATTGTTCCATACCGTAGTGACATCGGGGCAAAGCGCACGATTGCAAGCGCGCCCGGGGCGGGCGCCGGGTGCGTGCGGCTCAGTTGCTGCGCAGCACAACCCTGGCATGTTCGTTGATGCCGATGACGTTGAAAAAAGTGGCAACCAATCGGTGCACGTTTCGGAACTGCAGATGGCAGCCCTCGCTCTGGCGCAGCGCGACCCAATTCAGGATGCTGCCTGCCGCGGAAAAATCCACGCGAATCAAATTGGCGCAGGAGATCACCAGGCGGTCGGCCCCCAGGCGGGCGGCTTCCAGCCGATCCAGCGCCTCGGTCGCTTCCCCCAGGATTTCGCCGGAAAGCTCGGCCACCGCCGCGGGCGTCGAATCAAGGCCCATGGGCACGGTATGGCCCTGGTTGTCGCCGTCCACGGGGTCGGCGGGCATCTCGGCAGCATCGGGCATGTCCATGTCCCGGTTCAATGCCGCCAACGTTGTCGCGGAGACTCGAAAAAAGCTGCAGCGGGCATCTTGCCAGGACGGCGGTGACACCTCGAAAGTGACGCAGTAGTCGAGCGCCGCCAGTTCGAACTCGTCTTGCAGCTGCATGATGCGCAGTGCATCCATGCGCATGCGCCACCGCGGCGGACTGATCGTCTTGTCGCCGGATGGCGTGCAGGACCGCAGAGCACGCTCCAGGTTGTCCGAGCCCCTGAACCGAAGTTGCACCGGCGTGGCACACCATTCGCTGAACAGTGCGCCCAGCGGCTCCACTGCATCCGGCTCCAGCGTGTCCAATTCGGTCCAATCGAGGAACCATGGCGCATCGACGTTGGCAATCGCCAGCTGCAAGTCATCCACCGACGCGCGGTCAAAGACGGCTGGACTGCTCCAGAGCGGCTCGTGCATCAGTTGCGAGGGCACGGTCGTGGACAGGGAGGTGCCGGACTTCGTTCCGAGCAGGTCCGGCATCGAGAACCAGGTGGGTGCGGACCGGCCGAAGCGTTCGGCATATTCGATCGCGACCCCGTCGAACCGTGCCTGCTGGCCGGTCGCACGGTACAGGTCGAACAGCGCGGAAGTCCAGGTCTGGGCGAGGTCGCGCGGCACGTCACCGCTGCGCAGGGCGGTGAGCAGACCGGTTTCCGCGCCAGAATTGTCCCCGTTGGCAAACCGGATCGCGGCTTCTTCCAGATCAGGGTCAGTGACCACATCGACCAGTTCGACGGCAACTGACCGGGAGTTCGCAAAGCCACCACCATCCTGCGACCACGATGCAGAACCAGACCCAGCTTCAGCGCCCCAGCGCCTGGCCGCCACCAGCGCCGGCGTGGGCGGCAACAACGCGTTGCGGCCAAACGCCGAATTGGTTTGCGTCGGCATGAAATCCGCATGGTCCGCCGCCGACGAATCACGCGCCATCGGGCTCAACTTGGTTGGCGCGTATGGCCCGGACGTCATGGGGCTCAACTTGGTCGGCGCGTAGGCCTCGGACGCCATGGGACTCAATTTGGTCGGCGCGTAACCGATATTCACCGCTTCAGCAGCAGCCGCTTCGGGCGCGGCCGGGATATCGAGCGCATCGGGCGTCGCCGCCAAGCCCGGGGGTTTCGCTCCAGCACCCTTGCCCTGCCACCACTGGTTGGACATCTGTGCTTCGATCTCGTCGATCTTCTTGATCGTCATCGCCCGTTCACCCGGGTTGGACGGCAGGCTGCTTTGAAAGTAGGAAGGTCGGCCGGCCAGGTCCGGATTGTCAGCACCGGGGTCGCGGCTGCGCAGCTTGCGCAACTGGTCGAACTCGCGCTTGCGGACGAAATCGTTTTGCCGCTTGCGCTCAATCATCTCCTTGAGCGCCTGCTTGCTGTAGCCGGTATCCGGTTCCGGCTCCTGTTTGTCCAGATCGGTCCAATTGGTCGTCGGATTGCGGACGAACTTGGCGACCTTGGACAGCAAACTGGGATTATTGTCTTTGGTGGGCATGACTAGGTAGCATCGACTTTTTGATTCTACTCAGGATACTGGCCCACTTCGCGCCGCCGACGTGGCTCAATCCCCGAACATCTTCTGTTTGAGTTCACGCCGTTGCTGGGCCTCGAGCGACAACGTCGCGGTTGGCCTTGCCAGCAAGCGGCCGACGCCGATAGGCTCGCCGGTTTCGTCGCAATAACCGTAGTCGCCAGCGTCGATGCGCCCGATCGATTGTTCGATCTTCTTCAGCAGCTTGCGTTCCCGGTCACGCGTGCGCAGTTCCAGCGCGTGTTCTTCTTCGATCGTCGCCCGATCGGCCGGATCGGGCACAACCACCGTATCCTCACGCAAATGCTCGGTGGTTTCACCCGCGCTGTTCAGGATTTCCTGCTTGAGTTGGGCCAGCTTCAGGCGAAATGCCGCCATTTGCTTGTCGTTCATGTATTCCGAGTCGGGCATCGCCAGCAATTCCGAGTCGGTCAACTGGTCGACCGGTTTTGTCTTCCAGTTGTTGGCCAGCTTCGGATCCTTCTTCGTGGCCGAAGGCAGCGGCGGGATGATCAACGGTGCGGAAGCCAACTGGGAGTAACTGGCCTTTGCCGCTGTCGATGCGATCGATTGCGCCATCGACGGGACTGTCAACGAGGCGAGCCGGGACGATGGACGCCCCGGTCTCTGCGCTACCGCCGGCGCCGGCGCCGGAGCGACGACCAACGGAGCCGGACGGGGCTCTTGCCTGACGTGGCTGAGTGATTGTCCGACGACTGCCGGCTTTTCGGGGGTTTTGGTTTTGGCTGGTGACACGGCATTCGCTTGAACTGGCCTTGGACTGGACCGCACTGGAACTGCGGCAGCGGGTCGCTTTGCAGCCACAGGAGGCTTCTTTGGCGCAGGTGCTGGCGTCTTGCTGCCGACAACCTTCGGTTTGGCCGCCACGCGCGCCACCGGCCTGGGCACCACTTTGGGTGCTGCGACCTTGGCCGTCTTGGCCAGGCTCTTGCCGACTGCCGGCTTGACCGTCTTGGCCGCCACGGTCTTCGCAACCGCTTTGCGGGCCTTGTCCGGGGCTTTGGCCTGGGGCTTGGATGGCGGTTTGGTAATCCCTGGCTTTGCTTTCAATTCATCACTCCTCGCGGGATCGTCCCGCGCATGCGTTTCACTGTTCGAACCATGCCGCAGCGGCCCGAGTCGACCAATGCCAGGCGCATCTGCGCGCTCAATGAAGGCCCATCACGACCCGGCCCGATGCTTCTCTTCGGCGCGCGAGTGTACAGGCTAATCGCGGCAAAAACCATAAACCGAAAAATCGGCACTGTCCAGGGCCAAAGACACGCGCTTTGGCATTTACAAATTACACCAGGCACTGCTCCATGCCCTGCAGCAAAATGTCCTTGGGCAGGTCGATCCCGATGAACACCATCTTGCTCGAACGCGTCTCGTCTGCCTTCCATGGCGGCCCGAGATCACTGCCCATGAGTTGGTGCACCCCCTGGAAAATGACCTTGCGGTCGGTACCCTTCATGTACAGCACACCCTTGTAACGCAACATGCGGGGGCCGTAAATGTTGACAATCGCGCCCAGGAAGTCTTCCAGCTTCGCGGCGTCGAAGGCCCGCTGCGACTTGAAAACGAAGCTCTTCACGTCATCATCGTGGTGGTGGTGGTGTCCGCTTTCGCGCTGGTGCGAGGGGTGATCGCAATCCTCACCTTGCGCATGGTCATGGTCATGGTCGTGGCCGTCGTCGCTCAGGAACTCCGGGTCGATCTCGAGTTTGGTATTGAGGTTGAATCCGCGCAGATCGAACACATCGGACAACGCGACTTCGCCAAAATGCACCGGCTGCTGGGGCGCACGCGGGTTCATGTGCTTGATCCGGTGCATCAGGGCGTCCACCTCTTCCTTGGCCACCAGATCGGTCTTGCTGATGAAGATCTGGTCCGCAAAGCCGATTTGGCGCCGTGCTTCCTGGCGGTCGTCGAGCTGGCCTGCCGCATGTTTGGCATCCACCAGCGTCAGGATCGAGTCGAGCAGATAACTCTCGGCGATTTCGTCATCCATGAAAAAGGTCTGAGCCACCGGCCCCGGATCGGCCAGCCCGGTGGTTTCGATCACCACGCGGTCAAAGTCCTGTTCGCCGCGGCGCTTCTTGGCCGCGAGGTCCTGCAGTGTGCTGCGCAGGTCTTCGCGGATGGTGCAGCAGATACAGCCGTTGCTCATCTGGATGATCTGTTCATTGACATCGGACACGAGTATGTCGCTGTCGATGTTCTCCTCGCCGAACTCGTTTTCGATCACGGCGATCTTTTGCCCGTGGGCCTCCGACAACACGCGCTTGAGCAAGGTGGTCTTGCCAGAACCAAGGAAGCCGGTGAGGATGGTTGCGGGGATGAGACTCATGGGAATTCCTGTCGGTTCGGGGCCGTCACTGCATCCATCGGACTGCCGAGGCGCAGACGGGAAATACAACAGCAGGTGGGGAGTGTACCGGCCAATGTCAATAGGGCTATTTGCGCATCACGACCAGTCCCTTGAGGTATTCCCCCTCCGGAAAATTGATTGTCATCGGGTGGTCCGGCGCGCTGCCCAGGCGTTCACAGATGAAGCCGTCAACACCTGCGTCGATTCCGGCCGAGGCCACGATCTTGTGGAACAGATCGACGCTGATCCCGCCGGAGCACGAATAGGTGAACAACATGCCGCCCGGATTGAGTAGTTTCAAGGCCAGGCGGTTGATATCCTTGTAGGCGCGCGCGGCGCGCTCGGCATGCGCGATAGTTGGCGCAAACTTGGGCGGATCCAGCACGATGGCGTCGAAACGCCGGCCCGCTTCGATGAATTGCCGCAGTGCCGTGTTGACGTCGGCGTCCGCGAAGGTGGCTCGAGCGGCGTCAAAGCCATTGCGTTCCAGATTCGCCCGGGCCATCGCGATGGCCGGGCCGGAGGAGTCGATGGAGCTGACGTGCCCGGCGCCTGCCGAGAGCGCGGCCACGGTGAATCCGCCCGTATAACAATAACAATTCAGCACCTGCTCAAACCGCAAACGGCGGGTCGCGTCGGCGAACTTGCGGCGGCTGTCACGCTGGTCCAGGTAGAAGCCGGTCTTGTGGCCATGGGCGATGTCGAGACCGAACTGCCAGTCGTGTTCGCGTAGCACGAGGTCGGTCGGGCCTTCGGAGCGCAACCAGCCGGAGACTTCGGGCAGACCCTCCAGAGCGCGTGTGCTGGTGTCGGAACGCTCGTAGAGCCGGGTCAATCCGGTTTGCGCCAACAGGGCATCGGCGAGCACGTGTTTCCAACGCTCGGCGCCCGCCGACAGAAACTGCGCCACCAGCGTGTCCGCATAACGGTCGACCACCAGACCGGGCAGTCCGTCCGATTCGCCATGCACCAACCGCATTGCATCGCTCTGAATGTCGAAGCGGCTGCGGGCCGCGATTGCGGCAGCGCAGGCGGCGCCGAAGAAGGACTCGTCGATGCGCTGCGCCGCCTCGAAGCTCCATGCGCGCGCCCGGATCTTCGATGCCGGGCTGTAGGCCGCCCAGGCCAGGAACTCGCCGCGGCTGGATTCGACGCGCACCGTCTCGCCGGCATCGGCACCGCCGCGCGCGATGGCAGACTCGAATATCCAGGGGTGGCGGCGCAGCAGCGAGCGTTCCTTGCCGTCATGTAATCGAATGGTCTTCATGGTCGGGATTGTCGGGCCTGCGTGCGCTGCGCGGCCTGGCGCCGAACCTGTCTGCTGCCTGGCGCCGGTGGTCATTGCCGGTCAATGCCACAGGCGTGCGCCGCGCGGATGGCTGCCCGCCCCGACCGATCGCACGCCGTCCCAACGGTGTTGCCGCAGCGTCAGTCCGGTGCCGGCCTTTTGATCCTGGCACGCGGGTGTGCCGCATCGTAGGCTTTCGCGAGATGCTGGAAATCGAGCCTGGTGTAAACCTGCGTAGTGGTGATGTTGGCGTGCCCCAGCAGTTCCTGCACCGCCCGCAAGTCGCCGCTGGACTGCAGCAGGTGGCTGGCAAACGAATGCCGCAGCATATGCGGGTGCACCGGCGTCGCCATGGCGGCTTGTCGGCCGCGCAGGCGCAGGCGTTGCCAGATGGACTGCGCCGTCAACCTGGTTCCGTGGCGGCCAATGAACAGCGCTGGTTGGGCCGTGGTCAGCGCCTGTGCCCGCACCACAAGCCAGTGCCGCAATGCTTGCACCGCCTTGTCGCCGATCGGCACGCTGCGGCGCTTGGACCCCTTGCCAAGTACATGGGCTTCACCCTCGAACAGGTCGATCCATCCACGCGCCTGCGGCCCCGCTGTTGCATCGAGGCCGGTCAACTCGCCCACGCGCAGGCCGCCGCCATACAGCAACTCGACGATCGCGGCATCACGCGCCTCCAGCCACGGGTCGTTGGCGTCGCTGCGAAATCCGGCCAGCTGCACGGCGTCGTCGACGCTCAGCGCCTTGGGCAGCGGTTTGGCCGCTTTGGGCGCGCGCACGTCCTGCACCGGGTTGCAGGGCACCAGGGCTTCACGGCCGAGCCATGCATAGAACCCACGCCAGCCTGAAAGGACGAGCGCGATGCCGCGCCCGCTGCGCCCGCCCGCATGCATCTGCACGATCCAGCGCCGGATATGGGTGTTTTCCACCGCACAGGGTTCCAGGCCAGCCAGGGCTGCGAACTGCATCAGCTTTTGCAGGTCCAGCGCGTACAGCTCCACGGTGCGTGGGGCCAGGCGTTTCTCGACCCGGACGTGTTCGAGGTAACGCTCGACCAGGGCCTGCGCGCCCGGTGCGTGCTCCGGATGGGGAGCGGCGGGAGGTGGCAACATGGCGGTTGGCCGGGCCGGGTGTCCGCCAGCGCTGGCTCGAGTCAGCGCAGCCGTCCGAGCGCCGCGCTCGCGATTTCGCCGACATGTTGCAGGAAGTCGGTGCCCATGCCGCTGTTGAACCGTTGCGCATCCGGAGATGACAGCACCAGCAGCCCAAAGGCGGGCGCCGGGCTGCCAGTCGGTGCGGCGCGCAATGGCAGCAGGGCGATCGACGCGGCAGCCGCGGGGTCGTCCAGCCAAGTGACGGCCTCGAAGCCTGTATTGACGCCACAAAAGGGCTCGGCCAATGAGGACGCGAACAACTTGGCGTCCTCGCTGACACCCTTGGCATATGCACAGGAAGCGTGGGCGCTGGCAACGTCCCAGACCTTGATCCCGACCTGGGGTACGGAAAACTGCTCCTTGATCTGGCCGGCGATCTGCTCCGGCATCGCGACATGGTCGGTGGTCGCGAAAAGTGATCCGGCCCAGCGCAACAGGCGGTCCGACAACAACGCGTTTTCATTCCCGTGGCGAATCATGTCCATCAGTCGGTGCTCGAGCAGTTTGATCTTGTCGCGCAGCATTTGCGCCTGGCGTTCTTGCAGGCTGACCGTGCGTCTGCTGTGCGGGCTGGTGAGGTGCACCGACGCCAGCAGTTCGGCGTGGCGCTCGAAGAAGTCAGGTGTATTGGCCAGGTAGTTGGCGATGTCGTCTTCGGTGATCGGATTGGTGATTTGGTTGGTCATAACTGTTCGGGTAGATCGATTTCTCCGTCAAAAACCTTGGTTGCAGGCCCGGTCATCATCACACGCGTGTTGGGCCCGTTCCATTCCACGGTCAGGAGCCCGCCCCGGGTCGCGACGTCGACCCGCGGGCCAAGCAGTCCGAGCCGGATACCGGCGACCACCGCGGCGCATGCACCGGTGCCACAACTCAGGGTTTCGCCCGCCCCGCGTTCGAACACCCGCAACCGGATGCGCGCACGGTTCACGACCTGCATGAATCCGGCATTGACGCGGCGTGGAAACGCCGGATGGTGTTCCAACAGCGGGCCCAGCGACGCCACCGGCGCGTGATCCACGTCGTCGACGACAAGCACCGCGTGCGGATTTCCCATCGACAGGACCGCGACCGCCACAGGCGCGCGCTGGGCTTGGTCGGGCCAGGTGAGGGACCATGTCTGCCAGTCGGCCTGGGCGTGCGACACCTGTCCGGCTGGATCGAACGACACGGACGCCAGGTCAAACACCGGAATGCCCATGTCGACGCGGACCCGTCCGTCAGGCTCGCGGCGCAGTTCGAGCACCCGGTTCATGGTCTGCACGGTCACCACGTCCTTGCTGCAAAGGCCGCGCTGCTGTACGAAGTCCAGGAAGCAGCGCGCGCCGTTGCCGCAGTGCTCGACCTCGCCCCCGTCGGCGTTGTGGATTACATAGGAGAAGTCGATGCCGGGCGCGGGCGCTGGCCGCACCGAAAGTATCTGGTCGGCGCCGACGCCGAAGTGGCGATCCCCGAGAAAGCGGTACTGCGATGCGGACAGACCAAGCGGGTCACGGGTCTCGTCGAGCATGACGAAGTCGTTGCCCGCGCCCTGCATCTTGGTGAACCGGATTCGCATGGCGGGATTATCCCCTGAAGACCCGGCCGCCGACCCGCCGGGTTTGGCTGCAAAATGCCGGTCATGGTCAGACCCAACCAACTCCTCCACACCCAACGCGAACCCGCGCCCACGCGTCCGGCGGCCACCGTCCTGCTCCTGCGCGACACTCCCGCGGGCATCGAAGTACTCATGACCCGACGCTCGACGAACGCCAGTTTTGCGCCCGGTGCCTACGTTTTTCCCGGCGGCGGCGTGGACGCGGCGGATGCGGCGGCACATGCCAACGCCAGGCGCCGGCCCGGACAAAGCGACCTGCACCTGACGCAGGCGATCGCGGCGATCCGCGAGAGCTTCGAGGAACTTGGCGTGTTGCTGGCCCGTCGCGCCGATGGCGCCTGGCCATCCGGCCAGGATATTGCCGCGCTCGACCGCAGGGCGGCGTTTGCCCCCCAGTGCGCGGCGCGCGGTCTGGTGTTGGCCGCCGACGAGGTGTTCGTCCTGGCGCACTGGATCACCGACCGCGACCTGCCGCGGCGCTTCGACGTGCCGTTCCTGGTCGCGCGGATGCCCCAAGGGCAGTTCCCGGTGGCCGACGAAACGGAGCAGTTCGAGCCGCTCTGGGTGCGCCCGGCGGACGCGCTCGAGCGCCACGTGGCCGGTCACTTCTTCATTATTTTCCCGACCATCCGTACTTTGCAGCGCCTGCAGGTCTTTGCCTCGGTGGACGCGGTGTTGCAGGCCTGCGCGGTGACCGAGCAGCCGTTATGGACCAGTTGCCCGCGGGCCGGCCTGCTGGCCGGCAAGGAGGCCCGCTACATGGAGCACGAGCATCCCTATGGCGAGCTCGAGCTGGTGTCGCCCGACGGGCAGATCGTGCACCACCTGGACTGGCAAACCGAGCGGCCGGTGGCGTTGCTGAAAAACCTGATGCGTCTGACGGCGCCCAATCCGGGAGCGATGACCGGCCCCGGCACCAACAGTTACCTGGTCGGTGATCCGTCCACCGGTTACGTGGCGATCGACCCCGGCCCGGCCGATGCCGAGCACCTTCAGCGCCTGTGGCGCGCGGCCGGAGGCAATATCCGCCTGATCGTATGCACGCATTCGCACCCGGACCATTCCCCGGGCGCCCGGCCGTTGCAAGCCATGTGTCTCGCGCCGCCGCCGATCCTCGGGCTTCCGAGCGCGGCCACGGCCCGGGCCGCGAGCGCATTCACGCCCGACCGGACCGTGGCGGATGGCGAGCAGCTGGTATTGACGGGCCCCGGGCCGGACGCCGCAGCGGTCCATACCCTGAAGGTCATTCACACGCCAGGCCACGCCGCCAACCACTTGTGCCTCGTGCTGCTGGAAGACGGCCTGCTGTTCAGCGGCGACCATATCTTGAACGGAAGTACCACCGTGGTCGATCCGCCCGACGGCGACATGACGGCCTACCTCGACTCGCTGGATCGGCTGGCCGCGATCTGCGCGGAGCATCGGATCGGTTTCATCGCGCCTGCGCACGGTTATGTCCTGGGCCAGGCCGGGCAGGCTATCAGCCAGCTCAAGGCCCATCGGCTGCGCCGCGAGGCGAAGATCGTGCAGGTGATGCAGCGCCACCCCGAGGGCTCGCTGGACGACTGGGTGGCCCATGCCTATGACGACGTGCCGGCGCGCATGTGGCCGGTGGCGAAGCGTTCGTTGCTGGCGCACGTGCAGCGTATCGAGGCACTCGCCGGCGGGTCCTGATGCGGCACGCGGGGCGCCGCATCGGCCCAATTGCCGCTCACAAGTCGTAGTCCCCCGGGCGCTCGTCCAGTACGCTCAGGTCCAGCGGGCGCACCGCGCCCATCCACATGGCCCGGTCGCGGTGGTCCGCCAGATCGTTGTCACTGATCGGATGGATGAACACCACCAGACCCGCCCGGTGCATCGCCAGCCAGGGAACGACCTCGCCGAACACGGCCGGCTTGAACGCCAGTTGACAACTCCAGTCGGGGTGCGGGCCCACCGGTTTTTCGTGCACGCGCCCCATCTTGAGTGCAAATCGCTGCGCGGTGTTGCTGCACAGCGTGCGCGCCTGCTCGACGGTGCCGGGGCCGAAATAGACATGGGCGTGAAAGCCATGGATGGTCGGGGATGCGGAATCCATCGTGTAGTACCTGGTTTCTGGACGGGGTCGTCGCGGTCGGAAAAAGTGTGAAGCCCACCGATAAGCCGGATTCTGTGCGTCGGGGTTTCCCCCGGCGTGACTGCCATTAATCTGGGCCGTCGGTCACCCAACGGCTCGGTGCTACCTACCCGCACACAACCCGGGGGCCCCGGGTGACAAGTCGCAGCGAACTGCGCCCCGCCGCGTGTGCGTATTTGGTATTGCTGCGCGTAGAGATTGCCCGTTTCACCCGCCCGAGCCGGTTGCCCGGTTCAAGCGACTCGTCTCTGTTGCTCTGATCCTCACCTTATGCCAGGAACTCGAGCGCATGGTTTCCCATGCACCATCGCACCTGGTTTTCAGTGGACAGCCGTTAGCTGCTACGCCGCCCTGTGCAGTCCGGACGTTCCTCCAGTGCGGTGTTTCCACCCAACGCGTGAGCGTCGGCCTTGCGGCTTGCACCAGCGACAGTCTGGCAGGCTTCACGCGCTCGATTATCCTCTGCTGAGACAATGCAGCCAACCCAACCAAAGGAGCCAGACCATGAAAGCCGACAACGTCCTGCACACCATTGGCAACACGCCTCACATTCGCGTCAACCGCCTGTTTGGGGGCAGCCACCAGGTGTGGATCAAATCCGAGCGCAGCAACCCGGGCGGATCGATCAAGGACCGGATCGCACTTTCCATGGTCGAGGCGGCAGAGAAAAGCGGGCAACTCAAGCCTGGCGGGACGATCATCGAGCCCACATCCGGGAACACCGGCGTCGGCCTGGCCATGGTGGCCGCGGTGAAGGGCTACCAGCTGATCCTGGTGATGCCCGACAGCATGTCGGTCGAACGCCGCCGATTGATGCTGGCTTACGGGGCGAGCTTCGAATTGACGCCGCGCGAGAAAGGCATGAAGGGCTGCATCGCCCGCGCGATGGAAATCCTGGCCGCGACACCGGGGGCATGGATGCCGCAGCAGTTCGAAAACCCGGCCAATATCGAGGTGCACGCGCGCACCACCGCGCAGGAAATCATCGCGGACTTCCCCGCCGGGCTCGACGTGCTGATCACCGGCGTCGGCACCGGCGGTCACCTGACCGGCTGCGCGCAAGTACTCAAGGCCCGCTGGCCGCAACTCAAGGTCTATGCGGTAGAGCCAACGGCTTCCCCCGTGATTTCAGGCGGTGCGCCGGCGCCCCATCCGATCCAGGGCATCGGAGCCGGTTTCATCCCCGCGAATCTGAACATGGCCTTGCTCGACGGTGTGATCCAGGTGGACGCCGAGCCGGCACGCGAGATGGCGCGCCGCTACGCGCGCGAAGAGGGCCTGCTGGTGGGAATTTCGTCCGGCGCCACGCTGGCCGCCATCGCGCAGAAACTGCCGGAACTGCCCGCCGGAGCAACGGTCCTGGGTTTCAATTACGACACCGGCGAACGGTACTTTTCGATCGAGGGCTTCCTTCCGGTCTGACCCGCGCCGACCCATGGTGCCGGCGCGCCGTGGCGCGGGCGCGCCGCGGGCGCGCACAGCTGCCGCGCAACACGACGTCGAACGACCATGCTTCGCCTGACCGAACTCAAGCTTCCGCTGGACCACAGTCCTGCAGACCTTGATGCGCTGGTGCGCCAGATCCTGTCGGTGCCTGCCATGGACCTGCTGCGTGTGCAGGTGTTCAAGCGCAGCGTGGATGCGCGCAAGGCGGTGCTGTTGCTGGTCTATGTGGTGGACGCGGAACTGGCAAGCGCGGCGCTGGAGCAGTCCGTGCTGCAGCGGTGCGCGGGCAACCGGCATGTGGCGCCGACGCCGGACATGGCGTACCGCTTGCCACGCCGCGCGCCGACCGGATGGTCGACCGGCACGGGATTGCGTCCGTTCGTGGTCGGTTTTGGTCCCTGCGGGATTTTTGCAGCCTTGCTGCTGGCGCAGATGGGCTTGAAGCCGATTGTTCTGGAGCGCGGCAAGATGGTGCGCCAGCGCACCAGGGACACCTGGGGCCTGTGGCGCAAGGGGATCCTGGACCCGGAGTCCAATGTGCAGTTCGGCGAGGGTGGCGCCGGCACCTTTTCGGACGGAAAACTGTGGAGCCAGATCAAGGATCCGCGTTATCTGGGCCGCCAGGTCATGGGTGAATTCGTGCGCGCTGGCGCACCGGCCGACATCCTGGTCGATGCCCACCCCCACATCGGTACCTTCAAGTTGGTCAAAGTGGTTGAGAACATGCGCGCGCAGATCATCGCGCTGGGAGGTGAAATCCGGTTCCAACAGCGACTCGTCGACCTGGTGCTGGACGATGGCGCGCTGATTGGACAGGCGCGAAGCCACACGCTGCGTGCGCTGCGCGTGGTCGATGGCCCCACCGGTGCAACCCATGAACTGCCGGCCGAGCATGTGGTCCTGGCTTTGGGACACAGCGCGCGCGACACCTTTGCCATGTTGTTCGATCGGGGCGTGGCGATGGTGGCAAAACCGTTTTCGATCGGCTTTCGGATCGAACATCCCCAGGGCCTGGTGGACCGGGCGCGCTGGGGGCGTCACGCGGGCCACCCGCTGCTCGGCGCGGCCGAATACAAACTTGTGCACCACGCCTCCAATGGGCGCTCGGTCTACAGCTTTTGCATGTGCCCCGGCGGCACCGTGGTGGCAGCCACGTCCGAGCCCGGTCGCGTCGTGACCAACGGCATGAGCCAGTATTCGCGCAACGAACGCAACGCCAACGCCGGCATCGTGGTGGGGATCGATCCGCGCGACTACCCGACCGGGGACGCCGCATTGCGGGCCACGATGGGCCTGGGGCCGGCAGCGCACGGCGGGGATAACGAAGGCTCCGGCGCCCCCGACCCGCTGGCAGGCATCGTCCTGCAGCGCCAGCTGGAATCCAATGCGTACCTCTTGGGCGGTGGAACCTACGCCGCACCCGGACAACTGGTGGGTGATTTTCTTGCCGGGCGGGCCTCGACCCGCTGGGGCGCCGTGGAGCCATCCTACAAGCCGGGCGTGCGTCTGTGCGACCTGTCGGGCGCGCTGCCCGCTTATGCGATCGACGCCATTCGTGAAGCGCTGCCCGTGTTCGGACGCAAGCTCCAGGGTTTTGACATGGCCGATGCGGTCCTGACCGGCGTGGAGACGCGTACTTCGTCGCCGCTGAACATCACGCGCGGCGACGACTTCCAGAGCATCAACGTTCAGGGGCTGTACCCGGCTGGAGAAGGCGCCGGCTACGCGGGCGGAATATTGTCGGCCGGCGTCGATGGCATCCGCGTCGCCGAGGCCGTGGCGCAAAACCTGCTTGACCGGGGCTGAACTGCCGCGCCGTCGCGGCCCAGCGCCTCAGTCTTTGAACAAGCCCCGGACCAACGGGCCTCGTGTGAAATCAACCGTTGGCGTTCTGCAGCGCCGCGATGCGCTCTTCGATTGGCGGATGCGTGGAAAAGAGTTTTCCGATGCCGCCGGCGATACCCATCGCCGCGATGCTCTTGGGCAATTCCGCCGGAGTCAGGCCGCCCAGCCGGGCCAATGCGTTCATCATCGGCTGGCGTCGTCCCATCAGTTGCGCCGCACCGGCGTCGGCCCGGAACTCGCGCTGGCGCGAAAACCAGGCCACGATGATTGCCGCGGCGAAACCCAGCACGATGTCGAGCACCACGGTCGTGATCATGTAGCCGATTCCCGGCCCCGAGTTCTGGCTGTCGCCACGGCGCAGGAAGCTGTCCACCGCGTAACCGATCACGCGGCTCAGGAACACCACAAAGGTGTTCATGACGCCCTGTATCAGTGTCATCGTGACCATGTCGCCATTGGCGATGTGCGCCACTTCATGGCCGATCACGGCTTCGACCTCCTCGCGCGTCATCCCCTGCAGCAGCCCGGTGGACACCGCCACCAGAGCCGAGTTCTTGAACGCCCCGGTGGCAAAGGCGTTCGGGTCGCCTTCGAAAATCCCGACTTCCGGCATGCCGATGCCAGCCTTGTCGGCGAACTTGCGCACCGTCTCGACGATCCAGGCTTCGTCGACGTTTTGTGGCTGGTCGATCACCCGAACGCCAGCGCTCCATTTGGCGACCGGTTTGCTGATCAGCAGCGAAATGATGGCGCCGCCAAAACCCATCACCAGCGCAAATCCAAGCAATGCGCCGAGATTGAGTCCGTTGGCCGTCAGGTAACGGTTCACGCCGAGCAAATTGGCAACGATACCCAGCACCACCACAACCGCCAGGTTGGTCATCACAAACAGCAGGATTCGCTTCATGGGTTCCTTCGATGGCGGCCCGCAACAGGCGGGCCGTTGCTTGGGATGGTAGGGGCAGGCGCCCGGAAATCAAGCCTTCGCGCTGTTATTCCCACAGGTCTTGCGGTTATTGCGTCCCTTCAGCGCACGGCCGCGGCGGTCGGAAAACCGAATGGTCGTCGTAGTAGCTGGCATCTTCGTTGGCAGGCCACCACCCCGGCACGCCCAGCACCGGCAGGTGCGCAAACGGTTTGTGCACCAGCTTGTTGGCGCTCAGGTCGCCAGCCACCCAGTCGTCCAGCTCCGCCAGAGCACCACAGGCCCGGTAGACCCGGTAGACATGGGCCGTAATGGCTTTCCTTGGCGTGTGCAGCTTCTCCAGCAGGGCATGTCCAAACAGGACCAGATCGGTATCGCGCCAAAGAGGACGCAGGTCCACAAACAGGGCCTGCCACCGCTTGGCGGCCAG
>JANLQZ010000920.1:0-5253 GCA_031368125.1 Betaproteobacteria bacterium | reverse complement strand
GGAACGCCACGGCCTGCTGCTGCCGGTGGTGCCGTGCGAACAGATCGTGCCGGGCGACTTTGCGTTCGTGCTGCACTACTTGGTGGACTACGAACTCGACCTCACGGCCATGGACGCCAAGTTCAAGAACGACGAGGTTGGCTCAAGAGCAAGCGCACATACATGTCACCGCGTTTGGTAATCTTGCACAGATTATTCCTGCCCCCCGGGACGGCGAAGTCCCTTCCATTCCTTATACGCCGGAATCCTGTTTACTCAGACCACCCACGCAGACCACCCTGGTGACAAAAGGCACACACTCGACTAAACTGAACCCATGAAGTCGTTTCGGTGGGCATCCGAGAAGAACGAGCAACTCAAGCTCGAGCGCGGACTTTCCTTCGAGATCATGGTCGTAGCGATCGAGGCCGGCGGCCTGATCGATATCCTGGTCCACCCGAATCCGGCGAGGTATCCCCACCAGCGCGTGCTTGTTGTGGCCAGCGATGGGTACGCGTACTTGGTCCCTTTCGTCGAGGAAGACGACCACTTTTTTCTGAAGACGGTCATTCCCAGTCGCAAGGCCACGCGAGACTACTTGAACAAGGGTGATTCAGATGCCTAGGACCGATGCATACGAAGCAGAACTGCTTTCCGCCTTCGAGCGTGGCGCGCTCAAATCAGTCGCCACGCGGGCCGAACTCGCAAAGTTCAAGTCTGCAGCCCGCGCTACCGCGATCAAGGATCGCCGAGTGAATATTCGGTTGTCGTCGGGTGACTTGCAAGACATTCAAGTCAGGGCCCTTGAAGAGGGCCTGCCGTACCAAACGCTCATTGCCAGCGTACTTCATAAATACGTGTCTGGTCGACTCGCCGAGCGTGAGGTTCGATCGCCGGCGCCGGTGCCCAAGTCGAGGGCAACTCGCCGGGTAGGCAAAGCCGAGTCATGACGCCTTGGTCAGATGCGGTGTTCCGAGCGGTTGAACACGCACCACAGCCCGGACACCCAAGCCAAGAAGCACTGCAATGAAAGAACATTTCCTGCTCGACCCCGACATCGTCTTCCTCAACCACGGCTCCTACGGCGCGTGCCCGAAACCGGTGTTCGATGCCTGGCAGGGCTGGCAGCGCGAGATGGAGCGCAACCCGGTGCAGTTTCTCGGGCGCCGTTCCGCCGGATTGCTGCGGCACGCGGGCGAGCGGCTGGCGGGTTATCTGGGCGCCAATGCGGATGACCTGGTGTTCGTGTCCAACGCCACCACCGGTGTCAACATCGTCGCCAAGTCGCTGCACCTGAACCCGGGCGACGAAGTGCTGACCACCGACCTTGAATACGGCGCCTGCCGCGCCACCCTGGCGCGCGTCTGCGCAGCGGCGGGCGCGCGGCTCGTGCTGGTGCCGGTGCCCCTGCCGCTGACCCGCGAGGGTTTCGTCGCGGCGATGACGGAGGCCATGACGCCGCGCACGCGGCTGGTCATGATGAGCCACATCACCAGCCCCACGGCGCTGCGCCTGCCGATCGAGCCGGTGCTGGCGCAGGCCAGGCGGCGCGGCATCGCCAGCCTGATCGATGGTGCGCACGCGCCGGGTCAGATCCCGCTCGACCTGGCGGCGCTGGGGGCCGACTACTACACCGGCAATTGCCACAAATGGATGTGTGCCCCCAAGGGCACGGCCTTTCTGCATGCGCGCAGCGAGCACCATGCCGGCCTGTTCGCGATGGTGACGAGTTGGGGTGAGGTCGCGCCCGACGGGCCGAGCGCCTGGGACGGCTTCATCGGCCAGGGTGTATTCGAACGCCGCATGCAGTGGCAGGGCTCACGCGACCTGACGGGTTTTCTGGCGGTGCCGGCGGCGATTGATTTCCACGCCGCGCACGATTGGGCGGCGCGCTGTGCCGACTGCCATAGAAGGGCGATGGCGCTGCTGCAGCGCGTGAGCGCGCGCACCGGCATCGCGCCGATCGCCGCGGACGAATTCTTCCTGCAGATGGCGCCGCTGCCGGTGCCGCACCAGGATGCCGCCGCCCTGCGCGCGCGGTTGTTCGACGAATTCCGTATCGAGGTGCCGGTGACGCGACACGCCAACGCCGATTGCGCTCGCACCTTCGTGCGTGTGTCGGTGCAGCCCTACACGACGGACGAAGACCTGGCCGCACTCGAGGCGGCCTTGGTGATGGCGGGGACATGATGCGGGTTGCGGAAAAGGTCTGGGGCCGATCTGGTGGTTGCCATGCTGGCCATCGACCCGGCCCAGCGCCACCAGCGGTTGCGCGCGGTGACGACGAGATTTGCGCCAATTGACGGTACGGCACGCTCAAATGGCAAATGGGGCAGCAACACTGATAATGGGGTAATTTGATCGCCTATTACCTCTATTATTGATAAACTTGCCCTGTTGCCCGTCGTCCATGAACTCCCTGCTACCCGAATACCTCGCCAGGCTGCGTTTTGACACGCAGCAGCTTGCCACGTTGCGTGCATTGGGGGAGTACCGCGGAAAACAACAGTTGTTCGTCGCCCAGTCAGCGGAAGTGCTGGGGGACCTGCGCCAGGTAGCCGTGGTCGAATCCACCGAGTCGTCGAACCGCCTTGAAGGCGTGGTTGTGGCGCCGAGCAGACTCAAATCACTGGTGCTCAAGAACGCCGCGCCCAAGAGCCGATCCGAGCAGGAAGTGGCGGGCTACCGAGACGCGCTGGCCCTGATTCATGAGAGCACGGCGCATATGCCCTTTTCGGAAGGGGCCGTGCTGCAACTTCACGGCATTCTGTACCGTTACATGCCACAACCGGGCGGGCACTGGAAGGCCACCAACAACGACATCGTCGAACGCCATCAGGACGGCACGTCGCGTATCCGTTTTCGGCCGGTGGCAGCGCACCTCACGCCGATGGCGATGATGGACATGGTTGACCGCTACCGCAGCGCGCTCGATCGGCATCTGGCGGACCCCCTGGTCCTGGTGCCACTGGTAGTGCTCGACTTCCTGTGTATCCACCCGTTCCCGGACGGCAACGGCCGCATGGCGCGGCTGCTGACGCTGCAGTTGCTGTACCACTTCGACTACGCCGTGGTCCGCTTCATCAGCCTGGAGCGCATCTTCGAAGAATCGAAGGAGAGCTACTACGAAACGCTGGAAGCCAGCTCGCGAGGCTGGCACAAGGCGGCCCACGACAGCGCGCCATGGCTCAACTATTTTTGGGGTGCGCTG
The DNA here is from genome assembly GCA_031368125.1 of Betaproteobacteria bacterium. Lineage (GTDB taxonomy): Bacteria > Pseudomonadota > Gammaproteobacteria > Burkholderiales > Burkholderiaceae_C > CAISIP01. Next base: position 2,063 of record JANLQZ010000920.1, on the reverse strand, counting down.
CTGCGCGCGTACAAGGAGTTCGAACAGCGGGTCGGGACCATAGAGCGAGGCCGTGGAGCCAAAGGCGACCGGGTGCGGGCCGAGATACTCAAACGCAACTTGCCGTTCTCGATATCGGAGATCGAAGAAGCCTGCCCCGGCGTCAGCCGCGACATGGTGCGGGTGGTGTTGCGGGCAATGAAGGGCGAGGGGCTGATTGCGCCTACAGGGAAGGGGCGGGGGGCGAAATGGATGAAGCTTGCCGCCAGTGCGGGGTTGAATGTGTAATGTTCGAGCCTCCGGCAAATCCGTTGCAGACGAGTCCTTGCTCCATCCATCTGAACGCCGGTTGATATTCTTACGCCGTCAGATCGCGAACAGACTGCCCATCCTTCGATCTACCCGATCTACCTGCTGGCCATGACTCTCGCGACCTACCTGGACAAGTTCTCCCGGTTGATCGTCAACGTCCGCGACGGACGCGCCTGGCAACCATGATCGGAACTGCTGGCGGCCCAAATGGTCTGGGGCCAGCGGCCGCCTACTCCGGCTGGATCCCCGCCTTCTTCACCAGCGCCGCGTATTTGGCCATCTCGGTGCGAAAGCCCGCCTGGGCCTGCTCGACGCTGCTGATGTTGATGGTGTTGCCCTGCTTGGCCATGGTTTCCTTGACGGCGGGGTCGTTGAACGCCGCCACGATGGCATCGTGCACGCGTTTGACGTTGGCGGCGCTCAAACCTTTGGGGCCGATCACGGCGAACCAGGCCTCGACCACATAACCCGGCAGGCCCTGTTCGACGAAGGTCGGAATGTCGGGCGCGGCCGCCGAGCGCTGCGCTCCACACATGCCGATGGCGCGCAGCGCACCCGACTTGATGTGCTGCTGCACGCTGGGCAGTGCCACGGTGCCGAACTCCACCTGGCCGCCGATCAGGTCGGTGACCATCGGGCCCACGCCCTTGTAGGGGATGTGCCGGGCCGTGACCCTGGCCTCGTCCAGGAACATCTCGGCCGCGAGGTGCAGGATGGTGCCGGTGCCGCCCGAGGCGAAGTTCAGCGTATCGGGCTTGCTCTTGAGCAGGGCGATGAATTCGCGCCCGTTGGTGGCGGCCACCTTCTGCGGATTCACCACCAGCACGATCGGGGTGCTGCCCACCATGGCGATGGGTGTGAAGTCGCCCGGCATGTCGAACGGCAAGGTCTTGATCACGCTGGGAAAGATGACCACGTTGTTGGATACCACCGACAGGGTGTTGGCATCGGGCGCGGCCTTGGCCAGGGCCTGCAACCCTACGATGCCGCCCGCGCCGGGCTGGTTCTCGACCACCACGGCGGCGCCCAGCGCCTTGCCCAGCGCGGCCTGCGCGGCGCGTGTGATCGCGTCCACGCCCGAGCCGGTGGCATTGGGCAGGATGAAGCGCACGACGCGGTCGGTTTGCGCGCGCGCGCCTGCGGACCACAGGCCCAGGGAAATTGCGGCGGACGCGCTGGTCAGGTGGCCCAGGGCGGCGCGGCGGGTGAGGAAGTTGTGCATGGTGTGTCTCTTTGGTGGTGGAGGTGAACGAAAGAAGGAATGGCGACAGTGGTTCGGAATCTACAGCATGCGCCCAGATAGATCGACCCGCATTTCCCCCGAGGTGCCGCCGGCTCAGGCCACCGCGCGGGTCGCGCGCAGACGCTCGATGGCCGCATGGTTCAGGCCCAGTTGCTCGAGCAACGCGGTGGTGTCCTGGCCCTGGGTGGGCGGGTGCTGGCGCAGGCCCAGGCGGTGCCCATCCATGGTCAGCGGCAACAACGCGGCGCGGGCGGTCTGCCCGGCCCTGGGGCCATCGGTCAGGCGCGTCTCGGCGAGCCCCCCGGTGGCGCGCAAATGGGCGTCGTCGAGCAGTTCCTCGGGCTTCACGATCGGCGCAAAAGGCAGGCCGGCCTGCTCGAAACGCGCCGACAACTCTGCTGCCGTGAAGGCCTGCATCCGCTCGCGCAGCACAGGCAGCAGTGTGGCGCGCAGGTTCACGCGGGCGTTGTTGTCGGTGTAACGCGGGTCGGCCTTGAGGTCGGCACAACCCAGGATGTCGCACAAGGTG
>JANLQZ010000833.1:0-4969 GCA_031368125.1 Betaproteobacteria bacterium | reverse complement strand
CGGCTGAACATCGAGCCCGAATGTTCCTGGGCGGCCACGATCAGGTTGTCGCGCACGCTCATCTTGCCGAACACCTGCAGCGTCTGGAAGGTGCGCCCGACGCCGCGGCGGTTGAGGTCCAGCGGCCCGAGCTGGGTGACGGCTTCGCCGTTGAGTTCGATGCGGCCGGCGTCGGGCGTGATCTGGCCCAGCATGCTGTTGAACAGCGCCGTCTTGCCGGAACCGTTGGGGCCGATCACGCCGAAGATCTCGCCTGGCTGCACTTCGAAGCTCACGCCGCCGACGGCCTGGATGGCACCGTAGGCCTTCTTGAGTCCCGAGACCTTCAGCAGCGGCGCTCCGGGCGGCCGTGCAGGGTGCGTCGTATTGCTCATGTGCGTGCTCCCGCGCCGGTGGCGGCGGATTGCGCCGCCGCCGCACGCTCGGCCGAGGCCAGCCTGGATCGTTTCTTGGCCCGGATCCGGTCCGGAATGCTGAGCAAGCCGTCGGGTAGCCAGATCATCAGCAGCACCACCTTGAAGGCGGTCTTGACGAAGACATGCAGGTCGCGCGGCGCGACCTGTATCGGCACCAGCACGGCGTCGATATCCATGCGCGCAAAAACCAGGTTGAACGACTCGGGCGCACGCACCTGCTCGACCGGGTCGCCCAGGATCAGGTACACATCCGTGGACCCGGTGATCTGTGGCGTGGAAGGCTGCCGGTGCATAAAACGGTCGTTAATCGATCAAATTGCGAGTTGGAGGCTGTAATTTATGGGAAATGATCGTCCTAAAAAGTTAAATTTCAACGTTTTGGTCGATTAACGTTCATTTGTGTTCTATAAACGATCGAAACCAGGGTTTTCACTTACGGCCCACACCACCGTCGTTCCGCAGAATCGGTCCATGCCACCACCTGCCGCCGCCACCCTGGAAAAACGCGACTGGATCGCGGGCCTGGAAAAAGGCCTGTCGATCATCGAAACCTTCGACGACGCCAATGCCCGGCTGACGCCCAGCCAGGCCGGCGCGCGCTGCGGCATGACACGCACCGCCGCACGGCGCTACCTGCTGACGCTGGCCCACCTGGGTTACGTGGCGACCGACGGCAAGCTGTATTGGCTCACGCCGCGCGTGTTGCGGCTCGCGCAGAGTTACCTGGAGTCGGCGCGCCTGCCGCGCATCGTGCAGCCGTTCCTGCAGCGCGTCACGGCAGGCACCCAGGAGATCGCCTATGTGAGCGTGCTCGATGGCGACGAGACCGTCTACATCGCGCGCAACGGCTCCAACCGCAGCATGAACACCGGCTTCGTGCTCGGCGCCCGCGTGCCGGCACAGGTCACGGCCGCCGGCATGCTGATGCTCGCCATGGGCGACACGCAGCAACTCGCGCATTGGCTGGCCACCAAGGAACTCAAGGCCTACACCTCGCATTCGATCACCAGCAAGGAACGCTTTCACGTCGAGTTCGCGCGCATCCGCGCCAACGGCTGGGCGATCTCCGAGCAACAACTCGAACTCAACTACCGCGGCATCGCCGTGCCGCTGCTCGACCGCCATGGCGACCTGGTCGGCGGCCTGAACGTCTCGATGCCGATGGGCCACGAAAGCAGCGAAGACGCCGTCAAACGCGTGCTGCCGGTGCTGCAGGAGACCGCGCGCGCGATGCGCAATCTGATCTGAGGGGGGGTTCGGAAGCGGATTGCTCGAACAAGATTCACCGGGCCTGCCGGACCACAAGGTCGAAACCGGCTAGATCGGAAAGCCGTGCAGCTCGCGCCACCCTATGACCCGGCATCCCTGACGCTCATAAGCACCTTCGCCGCCATACACGATCACTGGCGGCTGCGCACGATCGGCCGCGAACTTCCGCCATCTGTGGATCGCCTCGGGCCAGTCCGGGGCAAAGGTGCTGCCTGACTTGATTTCTACGGCCTGCATGCCTTGCGGGGTGTCGAACAGCAGGTCGACTTCATGGCCCGCGTTGTCGCGCCAGAAAAACAGGTCGGCGCCCTGCCCGGCATTGAAGCGCCGTTTGATGAGTTCACTCACCACATAGGTCTCGAACAGCGCGCCACGCGCGGCATGCGTCTGGATACTGGCGGCATCGCGGATGCCCAGCAGCCAGGCCATCAGCCCGACATCCAGAAAATACAGCTTGGGGCTCTTGACCAGCCGCTTGCCGAAGTTGCGGTGGTAGGGTGGCAGTCGCGCCACCAGGTAACTGGCCTCCAGCACCGACAACCACTGCCGCGCGGTCACCGCCGAAATGCCGCAATCGGCCCCCAGCGCCGCCAGATTGAGCAGTTGTCCGGAACGCGCCGCGCACATCCGCACAAAGCGTTGAAACAGCGACAGGTCGCGTACGGCCACCAATTGGCGCACATCCCGTTCCAGGTAGGTGGTCACGTAGTTGGGAAACCAGTCGCCAGGCAACAACTCGCGGTCGTACAGGGCGGGATAACCGCCGCACAGAAGAAGATCCTCCAGAACGCCGGGCAACTTGCCGACCGCTGCCAGCTCACCGGCCGCGAAAGGCAGCAATTCGATGCGCCCCATGCGGCCGGCCAGTGACTGGGTGATGCCCGCGACCAGATCAAACTGCGCGGACCCGGTAACAACGAAATCACCCATTCGGCCACGTTGATCGACCAGGCCTTGCAGCCACGACAACAAGTGCGGGCAGCGCTGCACCTCATCGAGCACCGCTCCCGAAACAAAACGATTCAAGAACGCACGCGGGTCGCGTTCGGCAAACTCGTGCTCGTCCGGATTTTCCAGGGAGACATAGGCCTTGTCGGCGAAAACCGCCTTCGCCAGCGTGGTCTTGCCGGACTGGCGCGGTCCGGTCACGGCGATGACCGGAAAACCTTTGGCCAGTCGCTGCAGGGTGGCGGTGGCGATGCGGGGAATCATTTCTTACAGATCAGAAGTTGAACTTTCGATTTGTCATATTATGCATTTCATGGCTCATCGCCGCCTTCCATTGAAACCACGTCCAACCGCCATTGGCGCGTCGCTTGACGCAGCGCGCCGGGTCGACCGACGTGCAACTACCGCGGCATCGCCGTGCCGCTGCTCGACCGCCATGGCGACCTGGTGGGCGGCCTGAACGTGTCGATGCCGATGGGCCACGAAAGCAGCCAAGACGCCGTCAAACGCGTGCTGCCGGTGCTGCAGGAAACCGCGCGCGCGATGCGCAACCTGATCTAGCCGAAGCTGCCTGAATCCTAGAATCGGTCAATGCACGCGACCCGCACAGCGAACCTGAACGACGACTTCACGCAGCGCGTGGTCGCGCATGCTGCCGATGCCCGCTGGACGCCATCGCCACAGCCGGGAGTGGAGCGCCGCATGCTCGACCGCGTGGGTGGCGAGGTGGCCCGCGCGACCAGCATCGTGCGTTATGCGCCGGGCTCCAGATTTGCACGCCATGTGCACGGCGGAGGCGAGGAGATCCTGGTGCTGGAAGGAACATTTTCCGACGAGCGCGGCGACTACCCCGCGGGCACCTACGTGCGCAGTCCGCCGGGCTCGTCGCACGCACCGTTCTCGCTGGGCGGCTGTGTCCTGTTCGTCAAGTTGTGGCAGTTCGCCGCGCTCGACCTGGAACCCGTCCGCATCGACACCACAACGCAGGTCTGGCGGCCGGGCCTGGTGCGCGGGTTGTCTGTGCTGCCGCTGCATTCCCACGAAGGCGTCGATACCGCCCTGGTGCGCTGGGCTGCGAACACGCACTTCAACCTGCACGCGCACCCGGGCGGCGAGGAGATATTGGTCATCGAGGGGCTGTTCCTGGACGAAGCCGGAGCCTATCCCGCATTGAGCTGGCTGCGCAGCCCGCGCTGGAGCCGGCACACGCCGTATGCAGGGCCGCAAGGGGCGCTCATCTACGTCAAGGTGGGGCATCTGGGCGCCGATTTTCTGGCGCCTGGCGGCGCATGCCCATGAGACCCGCAACGGCGACGGCGGCCAGCCTGAAAACCACCGACGGCCCAGCACCGGCGACATAAGCGTGCGAAAGCGCACAGACGTTTTCGCCTTGCCCACTCCATCATCCACCCACCGACAATGGCACCATGACAAACACCACCCTCCAGCCAGGCAGCGGGCGCAAGCCGTTCTCGATGATCCGCGAGTTCCATCTTGCGGACTGGTTCACGTTGGCCAACGCAGTCTGCGGCATGGGCGCGTTGTTCTCAATGATGACGTACCTGCAGACCGGCATGGTGAAACACGTGTATTTCGCCGGTGGGCTGGTGCTCGCCGCGCTGGTGTTCGACGTGCTGGATGGACGGGTCGCCCGCTGGCGGCAGAACGCATCGGCCATGGGGCGCGAACTGGATTCGCTCTCCGACGTCATTTCTTTCGGCGTGGCGCCAGCCGTCATCGCCTACGGCTGCGGCATGCACGGCCTGTACGACCGCATCGTGCTGGCCTATTTCGTGGCGTGCGGCGTATCCCGGCTGGCGCGCTACAACGTCACGGCCGAACAGCTGTCCGAAGGCCAGGGCAAAGTCAAATACTTCGAGGGAACTCCGATCCCAACCTCCGTGCTGCTGGTGATGATGCTGCTGGTCGCGGCCTGGCAAGGCGCCTTGAACGGGGAGTTGTGGTTCGGGGCGGTCAAGCTCGGCGGTTTCATGCTGCACCCACTCGTGCTGCTGTTCGCCCTGTCCGGCACATTGATGATCAGTCGCATCCGGTTCCCTAAGTTCTGACCCCCAGCGCCCCCGGTCGCTGCGGCGCGGATCGTCATTCAGGCCCAGGCCGTCATACCGACGCAGATCGTCATCCCGGCGCAGGTCGTCATCCTGGTAATGGTTGATAGGGGTAGAGAAGGACACCGTCCTCCCCTCCCTCCGAACCGTGCGTGCGGTTCTCCCGCACACGGCTCTCCAGTCAGTGGTTTCCTCATCGGGATTGGCTCGCTTGATGTCGGACTTGCGTCATGGTGAACAAGCCCAAATTTGCGAAGTATGCATTTG
>JANLQZ010000821.1:0-2845 GCA_031368125.1 Betaproteobacteria bacterium | reverse complement strand
GGTGATTCGCACTCGCCCACGGGCGGCGCGTTCGGCGCCTACATGTTCGGCATCGGCAGCACAGAAATGCTCGGCGTCATGGTGACCGGCGAGATCTGGGTGCGGGTGCCACAGACGCTGCGCATGGCGTGGCACAACCGGCTGGCGCCGGGCGTCACGGCCAAGGACATGATGCTGCACATGATCGGGCGTTTCGGCATGAACGGCGGGCAGTACCAGGCGGTGGAGTTCTGCGGCACGGCGGTGCAGGCGCTGTCGATGCAGGAGCGCATGACGATGTCCAACCTGAGCGCCGAAATGGGCGCCCAGGCCGGACTGATCGCACCCGATACCACCACGCGCGACTGGCTGGCCGGGGTCGGTGTGCCTGGCGTGGACACGAGCGGCTGGTACACCGACGCGCTGGCGCAGACCGACACCTTCGACTTCGACGCCGCGACCCTGGCGCCCCAGGTGGCGGCGCCACACAGCCCGGCCAACACGCGTGTCGTGGCGGAGTTTTCGGAGGTGGCGGTGGACGTGGCCTACATTGGCGCCTGCACCGGTGCCAAGCTCGACGACCTGCGCGCGGCAGCCCGGGTGTTTCGCGGCCGGCATGTGGCGCCGGGTGTGCGCCTGATGGTGGCGCCGGCCAGCCTGCACGACCAGCAGCTGGCCGAGGCCGAAGGCATCATGCAGGTGTTGCGCGAGGCCGGCGCCGAGTTGCTGCCGACCGCCTGCGGCGCCTGCGCCGGTTACGGCGGCACGGTGCCCGATGGCGCCAACGTGATCGCGACCACCGCACGCAATTTCAAGGGCCGCATGGGCCCGGCCTCGGCCCAGGTCTACCTGGCCTCGCCCTACACCGTGGCCGCCTCGGCGCTGCGCGGGCGCATCAGCGACCCGCGGGGACTGCTGCCATGACAGCGCACCGGGTCTGGAAGTTCGGCGCCGACATCGATACCGATGTGCTGGCACCGGGCGCCTACATGAAACTCGGCATCGAGGACATCGCGCGCCATTGCCTGGAGGCCGTGCGCCCCGAGTTCGCGGCCGCGGTGCGACCGGGCGACCTGATCGCGGCCGGACCCAACTTCGGCATCGGGTCCTCGCGTGAGCAGGCCGCCGCCGCGCTGGTGCAGTTGGGTGTGCGCGCGGTGGTGGCGCCGTCGTTCAGCGGCTTGTTCTTTCGCAATGCCTTCAACCTGGGCCTGCTGCTGCTGACGGCGCCGCAGGCCGGGCAACTGCAAGACGGCGAGACGGTGGACCTCGACCTGCAGGGGCTCACCCTCACGTCTGCCACCGGAGTGCGCCTGGCCTGCGAACCGATTCCGGATTTCCTGCTCGACATGGTCGCCGCCGGCGGCCTGATGAACCAACTCAAGAAAAGGCTGGGCAAACTGCCATGAATCCACTGCGCATCGTGCGCGCGCAAGCGCCCCCGCCAGCCCCCCATGTGGCTGTGGCCATCGTCGGCGCCGGCGCCTGCGGCCTCACGGCGGCGATCCGGCTGCGCGACGAAGGCATCGCCTGTGTGCTGCTCGAGCGCGACGCGCAGCCCAGCGGCTCCACCGCCTTGTCGTCCGGGTTCATACCGGCGGCGGGCACGCGGCTGCAAAAGTCGCTGGGCATAGAGGACTCGGGCCAGCTGTTTGCCGAAGACATCCAGGCCAAGGCCCATGGCGACGCGGCGCCGCACCTGGTGCAGGCTTATGCGCAGGCGGTGGCGCAGGCCATCGATGCGCTCGAGCAGCGCCACGGCATCAGCTTCGAAGTGCTGGACGGTTTCCTCTACCCGGGCCACCGCGTGCGCCGCATGCACGCGGTGCCCGAACACACCGGCGCGGCGCTGATGGCGCGGCTGGAACGCGCCGCAGGTCAGGCCGGGGCCGATATCCTGACCCAGGCGCTGGTACGCGAGTTGTGGGTCGATGCCGCCGACCGGGTGCTGGGCGTCGCCTACGAGCGCCCGGACGGCGCACTGGAGCACCTGGCCTGCGACGCGCTCGTGCTGGCCTGCAACGGTTATGGAGGCAATGCCGCCATGGTCGCTGAACTGCTGCCCGACATGCGGGACGCCATCTTCGCGGGCCACAAGGGCAACGACGGCAGCGCCATCGCCTGGGGCCGGCAACTCGGTGCGCGCGTGGCCGACCTCGGTGGTTACCAGGGGCACGGTTCGTGGGTGATTCCCCAGGGCGCGCTGATGAGCTGGGCCATGATGATGGAAGGCGCGGTCCAGATCAATTCCGCTGGCACGCGTTTTCACAATGAGACCCAGGGCTACTCGGAGGCCGCCGTGCATGTGCTGCAGCAGCCCGGCGGCATCGCCTGGAATGTCTTCGATGCGCCGCTGCTCGAGATGGCGCACGGCTTTCCGGATTTTGTCGAGGCCGAGGGGGCGGGCGCCGTCAAGCCGGCCGGGGACATCGCCGCGCTGGCGCCGCTGATCGGCTGCGACGCCACTGCACTACACAACACGCTGGTCGCGGTCCGACCCGGCCAGCCCGACCGCTTCGGCCGCGAGTTCCGGCGCGCGCTGGCCGCTCCCTACTTCGCGGTCAAGGTCACCGGGGCGCTGTTCCACACCCAGGGCGGGCTGGACATCGATGCCCGCTGCCGCGTGCTCAAGGCCGACGGCACCCCATTTGAAAACCTGCTGGCCGCCGGTGGCGCGGCACGCGGCGTGTCGGGCAACGCGGTGTGGGGTTATCTGTCGGGCAATGGGCTGCTCAGCGCCGTCGGCGGCGGCTGGATCGCGGCCGGCACGGTGGCGGCCGGGCTGGTCGCCTGATCGCCCAACCCCATCTGCTCCGGAGGTCGTATGCACACTCCACTCCTACAACGGCTGCAGCAGCCACAGGTA
>JANLQZ010000808.1:0-2323 GCA_031368125.1 Betaproteobacteria bacterium | reverse complement strand
TCGAGACGCGCCGGGCGTTGTGGCGCTGGCTGGTGGCCGGGCTGTGCATGATGCAGGTCATGATGTACGCCTACCCCGCGTACGTGGCACTGCCGGGGGATCTGAGCGGCGAAATGGAGCGTCTGCTGCGCTGGGCCTCATGGGTGTTGACACTTCCCGTGATGCTGTTTTCGTGCGGTCCGTTTTTCCGCAGCGCGCTGCGTGATCTGGTGCAACGACGGGTCAGCATGGACCTGCCGGTGGCGCTGGGACTGCTGATCACCTTTTTGGTCAGCACCGCCGGTACCTTCGATCCGCAGGGAATCTTTGGCCGCGAGGTGTTTTTCGATTCGCTGACCATGTTCGTCTTTTTTCTGCTCACCGGGCGCTGGCTGGAGCTGCGTCTGCGCGACCGCACTGCGGGCGCGCTCGAGGCGATGATGAACCGGCTGCCAACCGTGGTGCAGCGGCGTCGGTCCGACGGAGAATTCGAGCCGGTATTGCCGCAGCGCGTGGTGGCGGGCGATGTGCTGCGGGTCTTGCCCGGCGAGGCGTTTGCCGCCGACGGCGTGGTGACCCTCGGCGATACGCTGGTCGACCAGTCCCTGCTCACCGGCGAGTCCAGGCCGGTCGCACGGGGTGTCGGGTCGGTCGTTGTCGCGGGCAGCCACAACCTGTCGGCGCCGGTGCAGGTTCGGGTTGAACGCACCGGGGTGGACACCCGCTTCGCCCAGATCGTCGCGCTGATGCAGAGCGCGGCAACCGCCAAACCGCGCCTCGCCGTGCTGGCCGACCGCGTGGCCAGGCCATTCCTGCTGGCCGTGTTGCTGGCCGCGGCGCTCGCCTGTGCCTACTGGTGGCCGACAGACCCGGGTCGCGCGCTGATGGTCGCCGTGGCGGTGCTGATCGTGACCTGTCCGTGTGCGCTCTCGCTGGCCACACCGGCTGCCATGCTCGCCAGTGCCGGCAGCCTGGCGCGCGCCGGGGTCCTGGTGCGCAGGCTGCAGGGGCTGGAGGCGCTGGCGGCGGTCGATACCGTGGTGTTCGACAAGACCGGCACTTTGACCACCGACCGCATGCGCATCGGTGCCATCACAACCCGGCCGGGGCTGGCGACCGACGACGCCCTGGCCATGGCCGGCGCCCTGGCGCGACACTCGCTGCATCCGGTATCACGCGCGTTGGTGCTGGCGGCGCAGCAGGCCGGGCCGGGGCTGGCGTGCACCGCCCATGATGTGCGAGAGGTGGTGGGCAAAGGCGTGTTGGGCAGGTTGGTGTCGGGCGCAGGCGTCCGGCCGGCGGGCCTGCTGCGGCTCGGATCGGCGGAGTTTTGTGGTGTCGCGCCGGGGCCGGCCGGGTCGGGCCAGGCGCTACTCTGCGACGGCGGCGGCTGGCTCGCGAGCTTCGAGGTGTGCCAGGATGTGCGGCCCGACGCGCGCGCCGCCGTCGCGGCCCTGCAGGCGCAGGGCATCCGGGTCCACATGTTGTCGGGGGACGACGCCGACGCGACCCTGCGGGTGGCCGCGCAGGTGGGCATACAGGACATCCGTTCGGGTTGTAAACCGGATGAAAAACTGGCCTTCCTGCGCGCGCAGCAGCGGCTCGGCCACCGCGTCGCCATGGTGGGCGACGGGCTCAACGACGCGCCGGTCCTGGCGGGCGCCGATGTGTCGTTCGCGTTCGGGCAGGCGGTGCCGCTGGCGCGGTCGCAGGCTGATTTCGTCGTTCTCGGCGAACAACTCGAACGCATAGTCCAGGCGCTGCTGCTGGCGCGCCGCACGATGCGCGTGGTGCGCGAGAACCTGTGGTGGGCCCTGGCCTACAACCTGGCCTGTGTGCCGCTGGCGGTGGCGGGCTGGCTGCCGGCATGGCTGGCCGGGCTGGGCATGGCGGCCAGTTCGCTGGTGGTGGTACTCAACGCCTTGCGGCTGTCTGGTGACATGCCATCGGGGGCGCTGGCCTGATGGACATCCTCTATCTGCTGATCCCGTTGTCGGTGATCCTGGTGTTCTTCATCCTGGGCGGGTTGTGGTGGGCCATCTACCGCGGCCAGTTCGAGGACATCGAAGGCGAGGGTGAGCGAATTCTTGATGAATCTTAAGATTTATCCGGCAAGTTTGACATTGGTCAAATGCCCGCAGGCGTTGCGATAGCAAACTCGACCGAAACCAACCAACAAGAGGTGAAGATGGTATTTGCCAATTCGAAGGCGACCGCCTACAACGACACAGTGGTGCGGCAGTTCGCGATCATGACGGTCGTATGGGGCGTGGTGGGCATGCTGGTCGGCGTGATCATCGCCGCACAGCTGACATGGCCAGAACTCAACTTCGGCATCCCGTGG
>JANLQZ010000776.1:0-1943 GCA_031368125.1 Betaproteobacteria bacterium | reverse complement strand
TCGATCGAGCGCATCGCCGCGTCCGCGCCCGGCCGGCTCTGGTTCCAGCTCTACATGTGGCCCGACCGCACGATGTCGCACGATCTGGTGAAGCGCGTGCAGGCGGCCGGTTTCGAAGCCCTGATGGTGACGCTCGACACGGCCGTGGCACCCAACCGCGAATGCAATGTGCGCAACGGTTTCATGCTGCCGTTTCGACTCAACCGCCGCAACGCGCTGGACATCGCCCTGCACGCGCCATGGCTGGTCTCCGTCATCCTTCGCTACCTGCTGACCACCGGCATGCCGCGTTTCGAGAATTTTCCAGAGGTGCTGCAGCGCTCGATGACGGCCGCGCCCAGGGGCCGCAGCGCCCTGCCCAAGAACGACGCGCTGACCTGGGACGACCTGCGCACGCTGCGCCAGATCTGGAAGGGGCCGCTCATCGTCAAGGGCATCCTGAACCCGGACGATGCGCACGAGGCGGTGTCATGTGGGGCAGACGCAGTGGTCGTGTCCAACCACGGCGGGCGCAACCTGGACGCATCCATGCCGCCGCTTTTTGCGCTGCCTGACATCGTCGAGCGTATCGGGCATCGCGCCGAGGTCTTCATGGACGGCGGCGTGATGCGTGGCAGCGACGTCATCAAGGCCCTTGCGCTGGGTGCCAGGGCGGTGCTGGTCGGCCGTGCGCCGCTGTGGGGCGTGGCCGTGGCCGGGCAGGCCGGCGCCGCGCGCGCACTTGAGATCCTGGCCGAGGAGAGCCTGCGTGTGCTGGGGCAACTGGGGTGCTCCCGCGTCGAGGAGCTTGGCACCGACTTTCTGTGGACGGGGCCGGGCGCAACGGGCGCCGGCGGTGCCCGTTGCATCGCATCAGGACAACGCCACGGCGGCATAGCCGGAGCTACCGCATCGCATAACACTACCTCACCATGAACAGACGCATCGTCCTCCAATTTCTCACCGTCGCCGGCGCCGGCTTCTGCGCCGTCCCCGTTTTGGCGCAGACGGCCAACAGGCCGATCCGCCTCATCCTCGGCTTCACGGCCGGTGGCGGCTCCGACATCGTGCTGCGTGTCATTGCACAGAGCTTGTCACAGCAGCTCGGGCAACCCGTTGTCGTGGACAACAAGCCGGGCGGGGATGGCATCATCGCGGCCGATCTGGCGGCGAAGTCGGCGCCGGATGGGCTGACGCTTTATTTCGGTTCCGGCAACTCGATGGTTGCCACGCCGGTGCTGCGCAAGGCCACCGTGCCTTACGATCCTTTCAAGGATTTCACACCGGTGGCCAGCCTGGGTCGTTTCACCATGGTCATGGTGACCGCGCCCGGGGTGCCTGTCCGGACGGTCGCCGAGTTCGTCGAATATGTGCGCGCCCGTCCGGGCAAGCTCAACTACGCCAGCAGCCACAGCACGGCGCGTCTCGCCGCGATCCAGTTCCTGCTCCAGTACAAGCTCGACATGGAACACGTGCCTTACAAAGGTGATGCGCCCGCCATGACCGACCTGATGGGCGATCGCGTGCACATGATGTTCGGCACCGCTGCCGGCGTTCGCGGCTTCGTGCAGGATGGCAAGTTCCGCGCCTTGATGTCTCTGCGCGACTCCCGCAGCCCGACGATGCCTGGGGTGGTCACGAGCAAAGAGGCCGGCGCGCAGATCAGTGTCTCACCGTGGGCTGGCCTGTATGGCCCGGCCGGCATGCCGGCGGCGGCGGTGGACCGCATCAACCAGGCGCTGCGCGCCGCCGTTGCCGGTGCCGAAATTCGCGACCGTTTGGAGCAGTTGGGGTTCGAGCCTGCGATCTCCACGCCGGCAGAGCTGGGGTCGATTCACCGGAGCGAATACGAGGTGTTCCGCAAGGCGGTGCAGGAAGACGGCATCAAGTTCGATTAGCCGGCAATGAACCTTGACTTCTCTCCCGATCAGCTGCGACTCAAGGACGAGGTGCGCAAGGTTCTC
>JANLQZ010000734.1:0-2844 GCA_031368125.1 Betaproteobacteria bacterium | reverse complement strand
CGGGTACGTCACCAGCCTGCTGCTTGTGTTGCTGCCGGCAATCGAGAGTCTGTGGGTCGTTTATGCGCTGCGCGGGTCTACCGGCTTGTTCGTGGCGGCGGTCATTCCCGTGGTGGCGGCGCTGGTGGCCGAACATACGCCACAGGCGCAGCGCGCGCGGCGTTTTGCGTGGCTGGGTGCCATGTCGCTGCTGGGGTTTCTGTTTGGCCCCGGCCTGATCATCGTTGCCGGTTGGGTCGGGTCATGGTTCGGCGATGCAGCGGTGTCCGCGACGTTGTCAGCGCGCATCGTGCTGCTGTTATCGGCCTTGCTTGGCGCCGTGATGATGCTGGGACTGGCCGTCACGTTGCCACCATCACACGCCGCGGCCGCGGCCGATCGATCGCCGCCGGCGACTTCCGGGCAAGGTCGCCCGGTCGCGCTGCTGTGGCTCAACGGCGCGCTGATGTTCGTGTTGGCGGGTTTCGAGCTCGGCATCGTATTGCAGGGGCAACAGGAGGGTGGCCAGTCATCGCGCCAGGCGGCGTTGATGTTTGTCGAGTGCAGCCTCGTTATGCTGGGCGTCAACGCGGTGCTGTTTTTCACGTCGCTGCTGGAGCGCATTGCGGCCCGTATGCTGATTGCCACCGGCCTGCTGCTGGCGATGGCCGGGCTGGCGGTGCTGACGCGGCACAACTCCGAGCTGTGGATGTATCTTGGAGTCAGTCTGGCCTCGGCCGGCACCGGCCTGGTGTTGCCGGTGATCGCTTACCTGGCTGCAGGCACTGCAGCCCACAAGCTCGGGGCCACGATGGGTGGGCTGGCGGCGGCTGCCGGCCTGGGCCAGACACTCGGCTCGGCCGCCGGCGGCTGGCTGTTCGGCATTTTTGCCCAGCGCAGCTTCAGCTTGCTGGCTGTTCCCCTGGTGGCCATGCTGGTGCTGCTGCTGGCCCGGCCGCTCTGGTGGGCCGGCGCTGCGGCCGGGCTCACCCGTGACACCAGTCGCCAACCCGGCATGCGACCCATCCCGCAGGGTGGAGCAGCACCAGGGCGTGTGCGAGACCCCCATGCCTGATGCCTTGATGTGCGACCGAAGACCAGATGGCGCGGTCGTCCGCATCGTCATGGAGCAACTCGTATTTTTTCGGCCACCGAGCCGCGCGGCCGCGCCTGACAGCCCTATTTCCACAGAAAGAGTCGTATGTTGAAAAGAAGACAGTTGTTTCAGTTGGCAGGTGTGGCAGCAGCGGCCGGCATCGGCGGCGCCGCCTGGATCTACCGCGGATGGCATCGGTCCGCGGGGCTTGCCGGTGGACCGTTTGTCCACTATCCCTTCGATCCGGTAGCGGTAGAGAACTTCCAGCAGAAACTGTTCATCCCGGGTGCCAGCGGGCCGCTCGGGGTGCTGGACGTCGTCGGGCCAATCAAGATCCGCGCCACTGCGGCCAGCTTCCCGATCCTGCCCGGGCGCGTCTCGCCGTTCCTGCTGTACCAGACCGAAAGTGCTGGCAAGGCGTACCAGAATCCCATTCTTCGCTTGGAGAGCGGCGCGCGTTTCTCGGTCAGCCTGGACAACGCGCTGGCTGAGCCGACCATCATCCACTGGCATGGCCTGCACACTCCCGCGGCGATGGATGGCCACCCGGCCGACACCCTTCCCGCTGGCGGTCGTTACGAATACGACTTCACTGTGCGAAATCGGGGCGGGACCTACTGGTACCACACGCACGCGCACGGGTTGACTGCCAAGCAGGCCTACAACGGTCTGGCGAGCTTTTTTCTGGTGGAGGACGACGACCAGCGCAGGTTGAGCAAGGCCCTCGATCTGCAGCTGGGGGTGACCGACCTGCCGCTGGTCATCCAGGACAAGCGCTTCGACGCACAAGGAAAGCTGCTGTACCAGCCGAACCCCCAGGATTCGATGATGGGCTGGCTGGGCGATATCATTCTGGCCAACCTCACCCCCAACGCGGTGCAGGCCATCACCCCGCGCACCTACCGTTTCCGACTGCTCAATGGCTCCAATGCACGTATCTACCGGATCGCGTTTGCCCGGGAGAACACGCCGCTCGAATTCGCCGTGATCGGCACCGACGGCGGCCTGCTCGACCGGCCCGAAATGGTGACGGACGCCTTTCTCGCACCGGGAGAACGCCTCGACGTGTTGTTCGACGCCGGGCAACTGCAACCGGGCACGGACATCTTTCTCAAGAGCCTGGTCTTCGATCCGATGGAAAACGAAGGCCCGGCCGGCAACATGCAAGGTATGGCGGGCATGGCGGGAATGAACCACGGCGCCGGGCAAACGATGCCCGGCATGGAGTCCTCGCGGTTGCCGCTGGGCCTCGGTTTCAACCTGTTGAAACTGGCGGTCACGGCCGGAGATCGCGTCGTCACCAAATTGCCGGCGACCTTGTCCCAGGTTCGCCCGATCAGCCTGGAACGCGCGGTGGAGCGAAAGATCGAACTGTCGATGCAGCACATGCAGTTTCTGATCAACGGGCGTGCCTTTCGAATGGATGAGATTGCCTTCGACGTGCAACGTGGTGCGGTGGAGGTCTGGCACATCCGCAACCCGGCGCTGGGCATGCCGCACCCGATGCACATGCACGGCTTTTCGTTCCAGGTGTTGGAGCGGCTGGGCAGCCCGCCGCAGGTGGCGTCCGCTGCCCGGTTCGGCAAGGGCCGAACGGTGAGTGACCTCGGCTGGAAGGACACCGTGCTGGTCTGGCCCGGCGAGACGGTGCGCATCGCCATCGACTTCAGCCACGACTTCCCGGGCAACCAGACCTACCTGTTCCATTGCCACAACCTGGAGCACGAAGACGGCGGAATGATGATCAATTTTCGCGTTCAAACGCAGGC
>JANLQZ010000718.1:0-1834 GCA_031368125.1 Betaproteobacteria bacterium | reverse complement strand
TGCGCCACCCGACGGCAACGGCACCTCGTACGCCACCGCCTTGTGCGCCGGTGTCGCCGCGTTGTGGCTGGCCTGGCACGGCGACGCGAAACTCAACGCCGCGTATGCGCAGCCGTGGATGAAGGCGGCCGCCTTCAAGCGCCTGCTGCGCCAGACCGCGTACGTTCCGTCGGCCGCGGAAATGCCGCAGGGGTGGGACGCCACGCAATACGGCAGCGGTATCGTCGACGCGCAGGCGCTGCTCGGCGCGCCGCTGCCGCTGGCCGGCGACTTGCGCAAGGCCAAGCCGGCCAACGACGTCTACGATCCGGATGATTGAAACGCCCTGGCGTTCGAAGAGATAAGCCGTTCGGGTTGCGCTTGGCCAGAGCTGGGCATGCTTATGGGCATGGGCAAGCCCTGGCGGGTTTGCCACGCGGTGTTTGTTACCCTCGCGTGTCGCCCGGGCAAAACCGGGCGACCACACGCAGCCGCGTGGCTGCAGGAGCGATTCGGATTGAACTACCAGCTGCTGGGTAACTTGCGCGTCATCGAAAGCTCGGCGTTCATCGCGGCGCCGCTGGCCGGCATGACGCTGGCGCAGTTCGGCGCCGACGTGATCCGGGTCGACCTGATCGGCGGCGGCATCGACTACGGGCGGCTGCCGATGGCGCCCGGCGGCCGCAGCCTGTACTGGACCGGCCTGAACAAGTCCAAGCGCTCGATCGCGGTCGACATCCGCCGGCCCGAGGGGCGGGAGCTGGTGCGTGCGCTGGTCACGGCGCCGGGCGAGCAGGGCGGTGTGCTGCTGACGAACATCGCCACCGCGTGGCTTTCGCATGGTTCGCTGGCCGCGCTGCGCCCGGACCTGATTTCCTGCACCATCACCGGCAACCCGGACGGCTCGACCGCGGTCGACTACACGGTCAACGCGTCGGCCGGTTTCCCGGCCATGACCGGTGGCGGCTCGGTCGGGGCGCCGGTCAACCATGTGTTGCCGGCCTGGGACATCGCGTGCGCCTACCAGGCGGCGTTCGCTCTGCTGGCGGCGCTGGCGCACCGCCGCCAGACCGGCGCGGGCGCGGAGTTGCGGCTGGCGCTGTCGGACGTGGCCTTCACCTCGTTGTCGCATCTGGGAATGATGGCCGAGGCCGAGTTGCTGGGGCACGACCGACCGGCGCTGGGCAACCACATCTACGGCGCGTTCGGCCGTGATTTCGGCACGGCCGACGGGCACCGCGTGATGGTCGCCGGTGTATCTGCCGGCCAATGGGCCGCCTTGTGTGCCGCCTGCGAACTGGATGCGCCGCTGCAAGAAATGAACGAAGCGCAGCGCTTCGCGGCGCGTGAACAAATTGCCGTTCTGGTGCAGCGCTGGTGCGAGTGCCGCGACCTCGATGAGGTCACACGCGTGTTCGAACAACACAAGGTGTGCTACGGCCGCTACCGCACCGTGACGGACCTGGTGGCCAACGACGCGCGCGTGTCGCTGGCCAACCCGGTGTTCGAGCAAATCGCAACGCCGGGCGTGGGTTGCCACCGTGGCGCCGGAACACCGGTGTCGGTGCGTGGCCTGCCGCGCCAACCCACGGCCCCGGCGCCCTGGTTGGGGCAACACACCGAAGAAATCCTGGGCACGGTGCTGGGTTTGGGTGGCGCGGAAATCGGCCGCCTGTTCGATGCGCGTGTGGTGGCCGGGCCCGAATGCGACCCGTACCGGGAGTGATGCCCAACTGCGTTCGAATACCAAGAAAGGGAGCCGGGCTTTGGCGAGCCAAAGGCGCTGACCTGGAGGCTCTGCTCGTGTCCCCCGACCTGCGATCACATCCTTGACCTCGCCGAGCCGCCAGGTCAG
>JANLQZ010000052.1:0-29636 GCA_031368125.1 Betaproteobacteria bacterium | reverse complement strand
GGTGTCGATTTCGACGACATCCACTACCAGCGGCGCGACTACAACAAATGGAACGCCTACGGACAGGCCAAGAGCGCCAATGCCTTGTTCGCGCTCGGGCTGCATCTGCGCTTTGGCGCGCAAGGCATCACGGCCAATGCCGTGCATCCGGGCGGCATCATGACCGGGCTGCAGAAATTCCTGCCCGTAGCGGAGATGCGCGCAATGGGGTGGCTCAAGGCGGACGACACACCGCTCGACATATTCAAGACGCCGCCCCAAGGCGCATCGACCAGCGTTTGGGCAGCCACCGCGCCCGAACTCAAGGGCCACGGCGGCTTGTACCTGGAGGACTGCAACCAGGGCCTGCCAGCGCTGCCAAGCCAGCGCGCCTCCGGATATTCGCCACACATCACGGATGTTGCCGCGGCCAACCGCTTGTGGGATGTGTCGCAACAGATGCTGGCCAGTGCGATTTGAAGGCGAGTCGCACGGTCGGTCCCGCCGCCAACAGGAGATCCCCATGAAACGAATTGCGCTGTACCTGGCCGCTCTGCTGGCGCTGACCGCAGGCAATACCTGGGCATGGAGCAACCACAGCTTCGCCGCCTACCGCGCCTTTGAACAGATGCCGGAGGTTGCCGGAGCCGCTCCCGTCACGGTCGAGCCGCTGGAGGTTTTCCTCAAGGCCGAGGAGAAGTCGATCGAAACCCTGCTGGCGAGCCAGGAAAAATGGGCCCGCGCGAACGTCGATTCGTACGCAGCGCGCCCGGACACGCTGGCTTTCACCGCCAATCCGGGCCGCGCCGACGATGCCCGGCGCCTGGCTTTCCTGACGGCGCTGCGGGTGTCGCCCCTCAGCAAGCTCGCGCTGTACCTGCAGCCTGACCCGCGCACGACGTCGGAACCCGCGGCGCTGCTGGCGCACGGTGCCGTCAACTTCCTGCCCGAGCAACCCAATTCGACCCACCGCTTCGTCGCCATCAAGGCCGGCGACCAGGTGCCGGCGCTGGGCGTCGTCGCCTCGGCGTCGGACGAACCCGACTACGGGCTCGACATCAACCTGTGGGCAGACAGCCCCTCGGACTGGGGCAAGTCCTATGGTTTCGGCACCCTGCCCTTCGGCAATCCGAGCCTCTACTTTTCGACCCAGGCGCCGTTCCACATGGGTTTTTTCCACCAGGACTGGCTGATCTACAAGGCGGCGCCGTTCATCAGGCGTACCCTGCCGCTGCTGCGCATCCACCAGTACAGCACGCTGTCGGCGCTGGCCTTTCGCACTGGTCACGCGTACTGGGGCTGGCGCTTTGCCGGGCTGGCGCTGCACTACGTGCAGGACCTGACGCAGCCCTACCACGCCGATCTGGCGCCAGGCGACTCGACCTTCAGGATGATCAGCGCCAACCTGCTGGCAATGGCCGGTTTGCCACGGCAAAAGGACGACCTGATCGTGCTGCTGTCGAACCGGCACCTGGCGCTGGAAAAGTACCAGAACCAGACCTTGCTCAACGCGGCACGCGCCAAACAGGACACTGCGATGGACCAGGCGCTGCGTAATGCCGCGCAGGACGCGACCTACCCGGCATGGACCGACCTGTATGCGCGTGACGTCGTGGCGCGCGAGGCGCATGCGGCTGGCGGTCGGGCAGCCGCCACAATCGTCGCTTCGATGCCGCCCGGTTTTGTGTCCGACCCGGCCTTCGACTTCGGCGTCAAGGAAGCCGAAATCGACCTGGTGGCGGAGATCGCCAAACGCGATCCGGCCAAACGCGCGGAACTCGACCGGCTGGTGGCCGAACTGCTGGGCCACTTCGGCGCCCACAGCCGCAACCTGGTGCGTGGTGTGCTGAAGGCCGCGGCCAAACCCTGAAGACAGTACGCCAGGAAACCGGCCCGTCGCACGCCAAACGCTCATTTTCCTTGGCGCTCTATTGATCGTTCCCAAATTGATGACAAGTCAATGTCCGTTCGCCCTGAGCCTGGCCCGAACGGATGTCGCCGATCGAGCGCCATTTGCTATCAGGCCTGCGCGAGCGGTCAGCCCCAGTACAGCATCGCGTCGCGCCCGTCCACCAACAGTTCGACCGGCTTGCCGAACGGCAATACCACCTTGGTTCCCACGTGGCCGAACGGCAGGTTGGTGAGCACCGGAATCCTCAACTTGCTGCGAATCCATGCCACGGCGCTTTCGAGCTTGTAGCCCTTGTCGTTGGGAAACAACTGGTACTTCGTGAACTGCCCCAGCACCAGCGCCTTTTGGCGCGCCAGCACGCCGGAATGCAGCAGTTGGCTCAACATGCGCTCGATGCGGTAAGGGTGCTCGGCAATGTCCTCCAGGAACAACACGCCACCGTGCACCTGTGGGAAATACGGTGTGCCCAACAAGGACGTGAGCACCGCCAGGTTGCCACCCCAAAACACCGCGTTGCGGACCGGCCTGGTCAGCACCGGCACACCGGTTCCGGTTGCCGCCGCAACGCCTGCGGCAATCGTGCGCCTGCGCGCGGGTGGAAGCCTCCAACCGGCGCCCTCGCCCTGAGCGCGCAACAGGTCATCGAAACAGGCTTCCATGATGTCGTCGGGCGGCCCCGGCACACCAAAGTCCTCTCCCACGGCGGGTCCGACCCAGGTGGCCGCGCCGGTCCTGGCCAGCACCGCGCACTGGAAGGCAGTGAAATCGCTGTACCCGACGAACAGCGTGCCACCGGCGACGGCTTTCGCCACTGCCTTGTAATTGATATCCGCCAGCAGGCGGCTGAGCCCGTATCCGCCGCGCGAGATCATCGCCACATCGGCGCCACTGGCTGCGGCCCGGTGGATGGCCGCCAGTCGCGTCGCGTCGTCGCCGGCAAAACGCATATGCGTGGCCAGGGCGTCGCGGTCGACCTCCACTTCGTGACCGAGGGCCTCGAGCCGCGCCACGCCGCGGCGCAGGGCGGCCTTGTCGCGCTGCGCGCTGGAGGGTGAATAAACGTAGATATGGCTCATCGGTGGGTGCAGCGGTCGCGGCGATGGCTTGGGGCAGCGGTAGTAGCGGTGGTAGCGGTGGCAGCCGTGGTACCGGTGTCAGCAGCGGCTTGGGGCAGGCGGATTATCCGCCGCCCAGAACGCGCAGCGCGGCGGCGGCGATCGGCGCACCGTGCTCCTGAACAAAATGGCCGGCTTCCTCGACCACGAAGGGCTCGGGGCAGCCGCGTATGGCCTGGCGCAGCGACTGCATCACCGGCAGGCCCAGCACCGGGTCCTGCGCGCCCACGGCCATGAAGCTGCGCCCGGTCCATTCGGTGCTCCAGAACTCGCGCGCCCGGCGCGACACCGCCGCACCGTCCGAGTCGGCAAACTCGGGCACCATCGGCGCAAAGGCGCGCAGCGCAGCCCGGTGCCCGGCATCGGGAAACGGCGCCATGTAGGCGGCGCATTCCCGCTCTCCCATGTGCGGATTGCCGCGCGCGAACAAGCGGGCCGCGTCGAACTCAGGGTTTTTCGCGCACATCGCGCGCCAGGCCAGGAAGCCGGGGCTCAGCGGCTGCTCGCCGGTCGCCAGCATGGTGTTCATGGCCAGCAGGCCGACATAACGCCCCGGGGCCTCCATCGGCAAGGTCAGCCCGAGCAGGCCGCCCCAGTCCTGCACCACCAGCACCACGCGGTTCAGGTCGAGCCGTTCCACCAGTTCCAGCAGCACCTGGCGATGCCAGGTGAAGCTGTGGGCCGCGTCCTTCTTGGGTTTGTCGCTCTTTCCGAAACCGATCAGGTCGGGCGCCACGATACGGTGCCCGGCTGCCAGGAAAACCGGGATCATCTTGCGATAAAGATAACTCCAGGCCGGATTGCCATGCAGGCATAACCACGTCAGCGGCGCATCCCGTGGGCCTTCGTCGAGGAAATGCATGCGCAGGCCACCGAGCGCCGGCAGGTCGCTCAGGTAATGCGGGTGCCACGGGTACCCGGGCAGATCGGCGAACCGGCCCTGGGGTGTTCGGAGTGCGTCGTCGCGCAACGGGCTGCTGTTCATGCGGGTCTCCTCACGTCGGCTGGAAAAAAAAGACTGTAACAAGGCGGCGGACTCGGTCGCCATGACACCGCCGTGCAACCGGGTCTGGTGGTTCAGCCGGGTCTCGGCGAACAGGTCGATCACGGAGCCCGCCGCGCCGGTCTTTGGATCTGCAGCACCGAACACCACGCGATCGAGGCGCGCGTGCAGCATCGCGCCGGCGCACATGGCACAGGGCTCGAGCGTGACATACAGCGTGCAGCCGTCGAGCCGGTAATTGCCCAGTGCCGCGGCAGCCGCGCGCAGCGCGATGATCTCGGCGTGGGCGGTCGGGTCGTGGGCCGCGACCGGGCTGTTGTGGCCGACCGCGACCACCTGCTGGCCCTGCACCACCACCGCGCCCACCGGCACCTCGCCTGCGGCGCCGGCCATGCGGGCCTGCGCCAGCGCCAGCGCCATGAACGCAGCGTCGTCGTGCATTTGCGCTCAGGCCGCGTCGTCGCTGGCCGGGCGGCCGATGCCGAGCTTGTCCATCCACTGGCCGAGTGCGCGTTCGTCCTCGCCACCGGCCGCATATCCGGCGCGCATGCGTGCGTGGGCCTCGGGCCGGTGCTGGTTGAGCTTGAGCTTGCACTGCAGGCTGCTGACCTCCAGTTCGAACGCCACGATGCCGGCCAGCATCTTGTGCTGGTATTCGGTCCCCAGGCCGATCCATTGCGGCGCGTAGGCCGGGTCGTGGTCGGCGATCAGTTTCTTGAGCAGGCGGTCCTTGGCCAGCGCGTCGTCGATCAGGCTGGCCTGCACGGTGCAATGCACCGCCAGGTAGTTCCAGGTCGGCACGCGCACCAGGTCGGGATAGACGCGCGGCGACATGTAGGCATGCGGCCCCAGGAACGTGACCACCGCCGTCGGCCGAGCCTGCAGATAACGCCAGTGCGGATTGGGCTTGGCGCAATGGCCCAGCAGCACCAGCGCCTCGCCACGCTGCTCGAGGTGCAGCGGCAAATGCGAAACAAAGGGCAGGCCATCGTCGTCGTTGCTGATCATGCTGGCCAGCGAATGGGCCTGCATCAACTCGATGGCGCTGGCGCGGTCTTCGGAGGCGAAATGGGGCGGCAGGTACATGGTGGTTCAGACTGTAGCCCAAGCCCGGGCCAATCAGTTTCCCTTAAGCCGTCGATGGTGAAACCCTGGTTGAGAGCCCCTGTGCCGCCACCCAGTCGGCGCGGGTGGCTGACCGCCGGGCGCGCGTCCCGCTTCGGCTGTGCGCTCGGCGGATCCGGCAAACCGGCCTAGCCCTACCTTCGCAGTGTGAGGTGCCGAATTGAAGGTATTGCCCGGTATTCATGGTCTTGCAGGTCGAGCGGTGATAGATGAAAGAATATCAGGAAACCATTTGTCCAGCTCGAAGACCTTCACGGCTCGGCGCTGCTCACCGGTGAGCTCGGGCGCCAGCATCACCGTGGGCCGGCGGCCTGGGGCCCCGGTCGTGGTGCGCACCAGCGTGGCGTTGATGTCCGCCAGGCTGGCCAGCATCCGACGCGCCGATGCGTCCGGCGCGAGCGCGATCCGCGCCAGGCTGACGAGCGTCAAGCCCAAGACGGTCGCAAAGGTGTGCAGCCGCAGCGACCCATCGGCCCATTGATACGATGGCCCCCAGGGGACCACGCCACCCTTCTTCGCCCTGCGGAACAGTTCCTCGACGTTCCACTGACCGCGCAAGGCGTAGACGATGCGACCGGTGCTCCAGTTGTGACGATCCGTGCACAACACGCGTCGGCCCAACCGGGTCTTCTCCAGTTCGCGCCGCTTGGCCGCATCCACTTCCCAGCGCATCGTGGGCGCCTTGTCACTGCCCTCAATGGTGCTCACCACGAAGCTTGACAGATGCTCTCGCGCAAGCGCCTTCTTGACCCGGTCTTCCAGACGGCTGCGCGTGATGCGGCCCTTTTGGACCAGCGCCTGGAGCGCGCGCAACTCCACCTTGGCCTTGCGTAGGGCAGCCGCGATGCCGCGCTTTTGCCCCTCCAGCAACTCCTGGCTCTCCACCACCACCAGCGTGCGGTCCAAATCACCCACCTGGGCTCGCATGCGCGCGACCCGTACCTCACTGAGCTTGCCCGTCAGCGACTGCATTGCGCCTCGCTGCGCTGCCATCTGCAAAGCCTCCTGCGACGCCCTGTGTCCCAGCGGCAACGAGATGAGGCTGTAGTAGCCGGCAGCATCCAGATCGAGTTCAAGTTGCGGGCTCCAGAACCCGCCGTCGCGCACCACCGTGCGCTGCGCCGCCCGCTGCCGACCCTCGCCCCTGTCCAGCGCCTTGTGCAACTCTGCCAATCCGCCCAGGCAGGAGGCCAGTACGGCCTGATCCGAGCCGTTACCGTTGTACGTGCGGTACAGCAGCGGCACATGCCCCGTCTCGCTGACCAGCACACCCAGCCCCACCACCCGCAGGTCCTTGCGCTTGCTCTTGGCATGGCCGCGCTGGGCGAGCTCGCCCGCAGTCGATGTGGCGATGTGGGTGTCGAAGTTCGTCGTGTCGAACGCGAGCACGTCGGTCGACAACTCGAAGCGCGCCACTGCCGCCTGGGCGATGGCCACCTGGGCCTGCTCCAATTGCTGTTCAGTGATCTGCTGGGCTACGCGATGGAACGACTGCCCGGTGAACGCCGACCCGGGCAAACACGACACACGCGGCAGGCTCGAATCGAGAAACTCGCCCAGGTCACGCTTGGGTCCAGGCGAACAAGCCCGCTGGATCGCCACCGCCACCGCCAGCTCTCCCACGGACGGACCGTCCTTGGCGCCGATACCTCCGCAGGCGCGATCGATGTGCGCGATCAGATCGAGTTGGTCAGCCACCCAGACCAGTGCGCCAACATCACCGAGCGCGCGCGTACCGACCGTGTGCGTCGCACCCAGGTCGGCAACAGCAGGCGGCGAGGCCGGCCCCAGCACGACCTGGCGCGCCACGGAACGCCCAGCCTTGGAGTCCCATACCGATTGAGCCGCGATGCGGTAGCGACGGCCACTGACTTCTCTTTCGAATATGTGCATGTTTCTTCATGTATCTTACTCGAAGCGAAATCAAATGGCAAATCCAGCCTCCACAAAGGATAACCGCATGGCAGGCATCCAAGATGCCTTCCGACTCGCGAAAGTAGGGCTAGAGCATGTGGCTTTGCACGAAGGCCTAATGCTGCCTTCGACGCCGAGGCACGACGACCCGGCTGTGGCACCACACGCGCGTCGTCCGAAACCCTCGACGTCCGCGGGGCCGCGCCGTCGGCCCTGAGCTGCCCTGGTTACGCCGGATATCGATTTGGCACACCGACTTCCAAACCACCGCCTGACTCCCCACCTCCCCCCACCATGCACCGCCTCCTGCTCCTTCTCATACTCGCCACCATGCCGCTGTTCAGCCACGCGATCGAAGAACCCGACTACGAAGTCACCAAGAAGTTCGACCAGGTGGAGTTGCGCCGATACGCACCCTACGTCGTGGCCGAGGTGGTGCTCGAAACCTCGGCCGAAGACGCCGGCAACCAGGCCTTCCCGATCCTGGCTGGCTACATCTTCGGCAAGAACAAGGGCGAGAAGAAGTTCGCGATGACGGCACCGGTGACGCAGACCGCTGCGCCCGTGCGCATGGACATGACCGCCCCCGTGATCCAGGCGGCTGTGGCGGGCGGCATGCGCGTGCAGTTCGTCTTGCCCAAGGGGGTGACGCTGGCAACGGCGCCCGAGCCGATCGACCCGCGCGTGCAGCTGCGGGTGGTGCCCGCCGGTACCTGGGCGGTCATTCGTTATTCTGGCACCTGGCCGCAGGCCAACTACCTCGAGCACCTGGGCCAGTTGAACGCGTCCCTGGAAGCGGAGGGCGTGGTCACCCAAGGCGAACCCGTGCTGGCGCGTTTCAACGCGCCCTTCACGCCGTGGTTCATGCGGCGCAACGAGATCTGGCTGGCATCGCGCTGACGCGGGTTGCGGGGGTCGGTTGTGCCGGCCGCTTTGGTCAGAGGGCGCGGACCAGGACCCCAGGGCCTGCAGCGGGCGCAGTGCCGGCACCCTGCCCTGGCAGCAACTTGCGCTGCTGCGGTCCGCGGGCACCGCCGGGCACCGCCCGGGACGGGCTGGCCCGCCCCTCGTGGGAGCGCGCACGGCCTTGCGCCCGCGCGCGAATTCGACGCCCGCCCAGCACACCACCACTTCACGCGTGTCGCTCGCCAGGCGCGGCGGGCGCGGGACGTCCCAGACCGATGTCTGGCCCGGCTGCGGCGTGATGGAAAGGGGGGGGTACCTGGCCTTGCCAACGCCACTGCTGGCGCGCCGAACGGATCCAGTCGGGGAACTCGCACATCAGCTGGGCCTTGTGCAAATCGGGCGGGGTCGGAGCATCGGGTTCGACGTCCGTTTCGAATACCGGCGCGATCAAAGGCGGGGTTGCTGTTCGAAGCGGGCCGTGAACTCCTGCATCCGGGAGCGGTTCTTGCCCCAGTCGAACAAGCCGGCCAACGAGCGGGAACGAAAGTCGACGCGCTGCGCCTGGGCGTCGATCCGGAAGTCGACCTGGTCCCTGAAACCGGCGCGGGTGGTGAAGGAGCGACGCGCGGATCGACCCGGCTGACAGGCCTTGGCGCTACAACGCGTCCAGCAAGACCGCGCTGGGCGCTGTCCAGCCGACGATGCCACCCTGGGCGCGGACCATCTCCAGGGTCGCCAGCTTGAACGCGGGAAAGTAACTCTCGGTGCAATCTTCCAGCAGCAGGGCGTCGTAACCGCGGTCGTTGGCCTCGCGCATCGAGGTCTGCACGCACACCTCGGTGGTGACACCCATGAAGAGCAGGTGGCTGATGCCGCGCGCACGCAGCGTGTCGTCCAGCCCGGTCGCATAAAACGCGCCCTTGCCGGGCTTGTCGATCACCACTTCATCCGCAACCGGTGCCAGCTCGTCGATGATCTGGTTGCCCGGCTCACCCGCCACCAGGATCCGTCCCATCGGCCCGACATCGCCGATGCGCAGCGTCGGGTTGCCGCGATTGCGCTTGGCGTCGGGGCAATCGCGCAGGTCGGCTCGGTGCGATTCGCGGGTGTGCACCACCAGCCCGCCCTGGCGACGCCAGGCCTGCAACACCGCCTGGCAGGCCGGCACGATGGCGGACAACAGCGAGACATCGTTGCCCAGGGTCGCGCCAAAACCCCCGGGCTCTATGAAATCGCGCTGCATGTCGATGATGACCAGCGCCGTGCGCGCCACCTCGAACGCAAAGGCGAACGGCTGCGCCGGCAGCATGATCGGCAGCGCACCGCTCATCGCACGTAGGCCAGGGTCAGGAACCGAGGCGCGGTCTGCCGTCCGACCAGGCCGCCCACGGCCACCAGCGCCATCAGGTACGGCAGCATGATCAACAGCGCCGTCGGCACATGCACGCCCATGGACGGCAGCTGGAACTGCAATGCGGTGGCGGCGCCAAAAAACAGGCATGCCATCACGGTGCGGCCGATCTTCCAGTTGCCGAAGATCACGGCAGCCAGCGCCAAATAACCCGCGCCATTGGTCATGCCTTCGGTGAACGTGTGGATGTCGCCAATCGACAGGAAACAACCTGCGAGCGCCGACATCAGGCCGGCGAACACCACGCCCGCGTAACGCACCCGTGTCACCGACAGGCCGGATTTGTCGACTGCCCGGGGCTCGGCGCCCGCCGCGCGCAGTGCCAGTCCCAGCGCCGTATGGCGCAGCACCCAAGCGGTGACGGCGATCACGACCAGCCCGGCATACAGCAGCCATGTCTGCAGGAACACCGCCTCGCCGAAAACCGCTATGTCGCCCAGACCGGGCGGCGCCCATTTGTCCAGCCCGGGAATCGGAGTACGCGAGTGGCGCCCCAGTATCTCGCGGTAGGCCATGGTCGTGGCACCCAGCACCAGGATGTTGATGCCGATGCCGGTGACGATCTGGTTGGCCCGCAGCGTGATGCTGAGCCAGGCCTGCAGCAACGCCACCGGAACCACTGCGAGCAGCGCAATCGCCAGCCCCAGCATCGGGCTTCCGGTGGCCCAGGAACCGATCGCGCCGGCAAAGGCACCGGTGAGCATCATGCCTTCGACGCTCATGTTGAGCACACCGGCCTTTTCGCTGACGAGTTCGCCGGTGGCCGCCAGCACCAGGGGCATGCCCAGCCGGATACTGGAGCCAATGAATACCGCCGCCATTTCCTCTGTCATCGCGTGCTTTCCTTGCGTTGGTCGATCCAGAACGCCGCGCCAGCCAGCATCAGGATGATCAAACCCTGGATGACCAGCACCAGTGCGCTCGGCACCCCGGCCACCATCTCCATGTTGATGCCGCCCGAACGCAGGAAGCCGAACAGCACCGACGCCGCGACCACGCCGGCGACGGAGCCGCGTGCCAGCAGGCCAACGACCAGCCCGTCGAAGCCATAACCCGAGGAAAAGCGCGCCTTGAGACTGCCCTGGTCGCCCTGCAGCATGAATGCGCCGGCCAGCCCGCCCAGCGCACCGGCCAGGAACATGACCAGCACCATGGCCGGCACGATGCGCATGCCGGCGCGCCGCGCGGCAACCGCGTTGAGGCCGATCGCCTTCAGCCGCAGGCCCCATACGGTCTTGTCCAGCGCCACCATGACGACGACCGCCAGCACCAGCGCGATCAGCAATCCGACGTGCAGCGGCGTGTCGGCGGCGGCGCTGAGCAGCGGCAACTTGGTCGCGTCCGGAATCTCGAGCGACTCGGGCAACGTGGCGGTCGTGGTCATGGGCTGGCGCAACAGCGCCTCGCTCTGCACCGTGCCATACAGGACCCAGACCGCGATGAACGACAGCAGCAGCGTGCTGATGACCTCGTTGGTGCCGACCTTGGCCTTGAGCACCCCGGCCAGGCCACCCCACAGGCCGCCGGCGATCGCCGCCACGATCAGCGGCACGGCGAATGACAACGGCATCGGCCACTGGCCGGCTCCACCGTACAGGCACATGGCGGTGGCAGCGATGCCGCCGAGCGCGATCTGGCCTTCCCCACCGACGTTGGTCAGATTGGCGCGCTGGGCGATGATGAAACCCAGGCCCACCAGTCCCAGCGCCAAGGCGCGGTTGATCGACGCCGCCACCGCGTACGGAGAACCCCAGGCGCCATCGGCGAACGCCGCCACGGCATCGGGCACCGAAACACCCATGGCCACGACCATCAGCATGCCGCTCAAGGATGCGACCACCACGGCCGCAATCGATACCAGCACGGCCGGTTGCACACGCACCCGCGACCAGATTGGCATGGGTGACAACGCGCCGCCGGGGTTCATGGCGTGCTTCATGCCGCGCACCGTGCTTCCTGCCCCGCCATCATGGCGCCGATGCGTTCGCGTGCACCTGCATCGACCGCGCTGTGGCCCATCAACCGGCCGCGGTACAACACGACGACACGGTCCGCCACGCTGAGCAACTCGTCGAGTTCGGACGAGATCAGCAATACGCCGACACCGCTGCGGCAGGCGGCGCGGATCTGGCCGTAGACGGCCTCCACCGCACCCACATCCAGGCCGCGCGTCGGTTGCGCCGCGAGCAGGAACACCAGCCCCTCGGTGCTGATCTCGCGCCCGAGCACGGCCTTTTGCTGGTTGCCTCCCGACAGGCTGCCGAACGCAATGTCCGGGCCGGCCGCGCGCACATCGAAACGCTGCATCATGTCCTGCGCTGCGCGGCGCATGGCGCCGCGGTCGAGCAGACCCCAGCGCCGGAAGCGATCCAGCCGGTTGAGCATCAGGTTCTCGGCCAGGCTCATCGCGTCGACACAGGCCACGGCGTGCCGGTCCTCGGGCACCACGCCGACGCCGGCCGCGGTCAGCATCCGGGGCGTGGCGTCGACCATGTTCTGCCCGCGGACATAGAAACGGCCATCGGTGGCCGGCAGCATGCCCGAGAGCACCGCGGCCAGCTCACTCTGTCCATTGCCTTCGACACCCGCCACGCCGACGATCTCGCCCCGGTTGACGATCAGCGTGAAATTGGACAGGCGCGTCACACCTTCGGCGTCGCGCACGCTCAAGCCGTCGATCTGCAGCGCTTCGTCGGATGCGGGTTGGGGCGTTTCGCCCTGCACCGCTGCCGGCCGCGGCGCGGTCGTGTCCGATATCGCCGGCAGTTCGCCCAGCATCGCGCTGGCGGCCGGGTTCAAACCTTCGAGGTCGCGCTGGATCATCGCCCGCACCAGCGCGTCGATCTCCAGTGCCGGGTGGTCCGACTGCGCCACCACCCGCCCGCCGCGCAACACGGTCACCCGGTGCGCAACCTTCTTGATCTCGGCCAGCTTGTGGGTCACCAGCACCACACTGCAGCCGCGGGCCGCGACCCGTTCACATACCGACAGCAGACCGTCGATTTCGGAGGGCAGCAACACCGCCGTCGGTTCGTCGAGCACCATCAGCCGGGGTTCGCGCATCAGGCACTTGACGATTTCGACGCGCTGGCGTTGTCCGACCGACAGATCCTGGATACGGGTCCAGGGGTCGAGCGCCAGCCCGTATTCCTCGGACAAGGCATGCACCCGTTGTGCGTATTCCTTGCGCCGCAACACACCGCGCGACTGGCCCAGCATCAGGTTGTCGACCACCGACATGTCGGGCACCAGGCTGAAGTGCTGGTGCACCATGGCAATTCCGTGCGACAAGGCCTGGGCCGGACCCGTGGGCCTATAAACCGCACCCGACAGATACATTGCACCGGCGTCGGGCTGGTAGACCCCGAACACCAGGTTGCACAAAGTCGACTTGCCGGCGCCGTTTTCTCCCAGCAGACAGTGGATCTCGCCGGGCGCAATATCGAGATCGGCGTCGGCCAGCGCCTGCAGGCTGCCAAAACGCTTGCCCATGCCGCGCAGCGACAACAGTGGCGCGGCTTGCGGGGCCTGCGCCGCGGACAACGCAAGAAGCGCTTGCGGATCGGACCGCATGGCTGGCGATCAGCCTTCGAGCACCTTGATCTTCCCCTCCAGGATGTTCTTCTGGATCGCCTCGAGCTTCGCCTTCATCTCGGGTGTTGCGCCACACACGGCAATACCCGAAGCCTTGGGCCCCATGGCCAGGCCGAACGGCTTGTAGCCGGCCTTCCAGGTGCCCGCGACCGTCTGCTCGACCGCATACTCGGTCAGGTAACCCACGCCGGTGATGCTGTAGGCCGAATACAGCGGATCGGTGCCGCAGCGATCGGTGTAGCTGCCGATGATCTTGGTGCCCTTGTCCTTTGCCGCCTGCTCCATGCCACGCAGTCCCAGGTTCAGGATGTGGTAATGCACATCGGCGCCCTGCGCAATGGCCGCCAGCGTGCCTTCCTTGGACTTGGCGATGTCGTCGAAGTCACCGGTGTAGCTCAGCAACACCTTGATCTTCGGATTGATCGACTTGGCACCATTGCCGAATTCGGTACCCGCATTGACGATGGGCGGAATCTCCAGGCCACCGATGTAACTCACGGCGCCGTTCTTCGACATCATCGCCGCCGCCGCACCGGCCACGTAGGCGATCTCGGCCTGTTTGACGTCATAACCGCTGACATTCGGAAGGCTCTCGTCACGATTGCCGCCGATGACGGCGAAATTGACCTTGGGAAACTTCTTGGCCACCTTCATCAATGCGGCCTGCGTCTGGCCTCCGATGCCGATCACCAGCTTGTTCTTCTGCGCCAGCGTGGTCAGCGCCTGCTCCATGTCGGCGTTGGTGATGTTCTCGATCATCTGCACCTTGATCTTGTCGCCAAGCTTCTTCTGCGCCGCAACCAAACCGTCGTAACCGGACTCCATCCACCCCTTGTCGGACTTGGAGCCCGGCAACAGGACGCCAATGGCCAGCGGGTCGGCGGCATGCACCGACGGAATGCCGGCCAGTTGCAGCGGCAGCAGCGCTGCGGCGGTGAGCAATGTACGGCGCAAAATGGATTTCTTGGACATCAGGGTTCCTTTCAAGAACATGCGTGGACAAACAGGGCACTCGATCGACCCGGTTCCTCTGCCCTACGCAAATACGGTGCCAGCCAGCGCGCGTGGCCTGGCGCCGCCGCGCAGGACACCCGTGGCGCACAGGGTGCAATCCCGCAGTTGTCGCTCGCCGGTGCAGCTTGCGCACCGGCATGGGCGCCATCGGGCATGCACCAATGGCATGCGAAAACCGACCTTCCAGCGCGCATTTACTGGTGCATGCACCAGAGTGCGGCAATGCCGATCACCACAACGGCCGCCGCATGCGGGCAAGACAACGTTTCGTCCAGTGGCGCGAATATTGCTCACGACTGGGGCTGGAGCCGCGCCACGCGCCGTCCAGCCCGCCAGACACCATCCTCTTGCACGATGCCAACACCATCCGACACTGACGCGCGCTCCGCGTTGGCAGACCTGACGCTGCAGCAAACCGCCAGCGCCATCCGGGGCGGGACGCTCAGCGCCACGCAGGCCGTGCAGTCCACGCTGTCCAGCATTGCCGCACTCGACCCCTTGCTCAATGCGTTCTGCACGCTGGCAGACGATGCGTTGCGCAACGCGCAGGACATCGACGCCCGGCTCGCGCGCGGCGCGTCACCCGGGCCGCTGGCCGGCGTGCCGGTCGCGATCAAGGACCTGGTCTGTACACGCGGCCTGCGCACCACGTTCGGCTCACGCCTGTATGCCGATTTCGTGCCGCAGGAAGACGACGTCGTCGTGGAG
The DNA here is from genome assembly GCA_031368125.1 of Betaproteobacteria bacterium. Classification (GTDB taxonomy): domain Bacteria; phylum Pseudomonadota; class Gammaproteobacteria; order Burkholderiales; family Burkholderiaceae_C; genus CAISIP01. The sequence continues at coordinate 14,955 of JANLQZ010000052.1, read as the reverse complement.
CGGCTGCGCGCCGCGGGTGCGATCGTCATCGGCAAGACCAACACCTCCGAATTCGGCTACGGAGCCATCGGCCACAACCCGCTGTTCCCGACCACGCGCAATCCCTGGAATACCGAGCTGACGCCCGGCGGTTCGAGCGCAGGCTCTGCCGCAGCCATAGCGGCGCGCATGCTGACGCTGGCCATTGGCAGCGACGGCGGGGGTTCCGTCCGCGTGCCGGCCGCGCTGTGCGGCGTGTTCGGCATCAAGCCCTCATGGGGTCGGGTGCCGGTATACCCCGGTTGTCGCGACGAACGTTACCCGGGCGCGTCCAGCTGGGAGTCGCTCGAACACATCGGCCCGATCACCCGCAATGCAGCCGACGCAGCACTCGCCTTGTCGGTGCTGTGCGGCCCGACGCCACGCGACCGCTTCTCGATTCCCGACGACGGTCGCAGCTGGGACATCGCCGATCCCGACACCCTGCGCGGCGCGCGCGTCGCGCTCAGTGTCGACCTGGGTTTCGCCACGGTCGACCACGACATTCGGCGCGCGACGGAACAAGCCGCGCAACGCATCGCGCAGACCTATGGCTGCGCCGTCGAGCAGGCACATCCGGGCATTGCCGATCCGGGCGAGATGTTCGAAACCCTGGTGGCGCTGGACACCGACCGCGCCGGGCTGCGCCGCATGGCCGCCGAACAGGGTGTCACACCCACCGGCTGGCTGGCGCGCCTGCTGGCGCGCGACTGGAGTGGCGACGCGTTCACACAGGCTGTGTTCGATCGCAAGCGTGTCGTCAACGCGGTATGGCGGTTCATGGAAAAACACGACTTCCTGCTGACACCGACGACCGCCAGCTGCGCGTTTGCGATCGACATCGAAGGACCTACGCACATCAACGGGCAGCCGGTCAGCAGCGTGGCCTGGTTGCCGTTTTCGTCGATCGCGAACCTGACCGGCCTGCCCGCGGCCTCGGTGCCGATCGGATGCACGCCACAAGGCCTGCCCGTCGGTCTGCAGATCATGGGCCGCCACCTCGACGACCGCGGCGTGCTGGCGCTGTCCCAGGCCGTCGAGGCGTTGTATCCGATGCAGGAGCGGCGTCCCGCCGTCTGCGCAGCCCACTGAACGGCGTCCCGACGCCAAGCGCAACCATCGAACAGTCGCACATGACCGAACCCATGCCACAAAATGATCGACAGCCGCATCCTCTCGGCTCGGGCGCCAACTACCGCTGGCAGGTCGATGCCGGCCACGTGGATATGGCAGCCGCGGAACGGCCGCCACGCAGGATGTCGCTGGCGGCGCAGCCGCAAAACCTGACGCTCGACCTGCATCGCACGGCGCTGATCGTGGTCGACATGCAGAACGACTTCTGCAGCGCCGATGGCTGGGTCGACCATATCGGCGCCGACTACCGTCCCGACCGTGCGCCGATCGACCCGCTGAACCGGCTCACGCCGGTACTGCGCCGGCTCGGCGTGCCGGTGATCTGGCTCAACTGGGGCAACCGGCCCGATCTGGCCAACATGCCGCCGAACCAGTTGCACCTGTACAAGCCCGCCGGCATCGGAACCGGACTGGGCGACCCGCTGCCCGGCAGTGGCGCGGCGGTGCTGCAGAAAGACAGCTGGGCGGCGGCGATCGTCGATGAACTCGTGACGACAGACGCGGACATCCGCGTCGACAAGCACCGCATCAGCGGCTTCTGGGACACGGCGCTGGACTCGATCCTGCGCAACCTGGGCATGCGCAGCCTGTTGTTCGCGGGCGTCAATACCGACCAATGTGTCATGTGCACACTGACCGACGCCAACTTCCTCGGTTATGGCTGCGTTCTGGTCGAAGACTGCTGCGCCACGACCTCGCCACAGTTCTGCACCGACGCCAGCGTCTGGAACGTCAAGAAGTGCTTCGGCTTCGTGACCCGCAGCACCGACCTGCTCGACAGCCTGTCCGGCGTCGGCTAGCAACGGTTGCTACACCTCGCGCTGCCATGGAACGGCCACGGCACTTCCTGCCCGTCGCGCCTTTGACCGCCGCGGCGTTCGCAGCCTATGGCGACGTCATCGAAGCCAGCGAACAGGCGACGCCGCGCACGATCAACGGCGGATTCGCGCTGCGTTACCACGACCTCGCGCAGGTCGATGTCACCAACAGCGGCGGGCGCCCGGCCATCAGCATCTTTCGCGCCAGGCCGCGCGCCATGCCGTTCCAGTTGCAGCGCATGGAGCGGCACCCGCTGGGCAGCCAGGCCTTCATGCCGCTGAACGCCCGGCCGTTCCTGGTGGTCGTGGCTCCCCCGGGTGCGGACCTGGCGCCAGGGCAGATACGCTGCTTCCGGGCAGCCGGCCACCAGGGCGTGAACTATGCCCGCGGCGCCTGGCATCATCCCTTGATCGCCATCACCGCCCAGTCGGATTTCCTGGTGGTCGATCGGCGCGCGGACCCGGGGCAGCCCAATCTCGAAACCGTTGTCGTCACCGGTGCATCGTTGTGGGTCACGGTTTGATCCACCTCCCCAACCGCCAAGCCGCCATGCGTGGGACGGACGGACCGATCAGGCCGGCGCCGCATCGAGCAGGCTGACATGCGCACTGACCACACGCCAGCCTTCGGGCAGGCGTATCCAGGTCTGGGTCTGGCGACCGCTGCGCGCGCTGCCTTCGCGCTGGAACTCGACATGGACCGTCGCCGCATCTTCCCCGAACGTGGTGATCACGGTGCGCAGCGTCTCGCGTGCCAGCCCGACGGCCGGACGCGCGGCGCGAAAGGCCTGGATCGCGGCATACCCGAGCAGGTTCTCGCTGGCTCCATAACGCACCGTGTGCGGGCTGTTCCAGAACAACGCGTCGAGCACGGCAATGTCGTTGTCCACCAACGCCCGTTCATAACGCGCGCTGGCCTGCTGGACTTCCCTCAACACATAGGGAATGTTGATTTCCACGTCACACCATCGCGGGTTTGCGCTGCGCCACACCGGCCAACTGCAGCAGCCACGCCGCACGCAGCGCCAGGTCCTCGCGCCACGGGGCGGCAATGATCTGCACGCCCAGTGGCAGACCGCCGCCATCGTCGGGCCACATTGGCGCCACCGCGACCGGGCAACCGGCGAACGACACCGGCTGGGTCAACAGACCCATCGCCGGCCGGCACGAATGCTGCACGCCATCGATGTCGATCCACTCGCTGCCGATCACCGGCGCGCTGACCGGCGTAGCCGGCGCCAGCAGCAGGTCCCAATGCGCAAATAACGCATTGACCTTGTCGCGGTACAGACGCCGGAAGCGCTGCGCACGCAGATACCAGGCCACCGGCTGCAAGGCCCCGGCGATGAAACGGTCCACCGATAACGGTTCGAACGCATCGGCCTGCGTGCGCAGGTCGTCCAGGTGCAGGCTGCCGCCTTCGCTGGCCGTGACGATGAAAGCGGCGGCGCGCGCCAGCGCCGCATCGGGCCAGGTCACGCTGTCGGTGGCGCCGAGCGCCGTGGCCGCCCGCTGCGCCACCGCGCGCGCGCCCGGCGTCGCGTTGTCGTGGAAATAACCTGCCAGCACGCCGACCCGCAAGCCGCGCACGCCGTCGCGCAGCGTATCCATGACCGGCTGCACACGCAGCGCGTGACAGCCCGGGTCCAGCGGATCCGGGCCCTGCAGCATGTCGTAGGCCAACGCCAGGCTTTCGGCCGAGTCGGCCAGCGGCCCGAGATGGTCGATGCTGTGCACGAACGGGTAACTGCCGCTGCGTGACAGGCGCCCAAACGTCGGCTTGAGACCCCACACGCCGCACAACGACGATGGCACACGGATCGAGCCGTTGGTGTCGGACCCCAGCGCGATCGGCACCTGTCCCGCCGCGACCGCGGCACCCGAGCCGCCAGACGAACCGCCTGCAACGCGCGTCAGGTCATGCGGGTTGTGGCATGGACCGTAGTGGCTGTTTTCCGTGGTGAATCCATAGGCATATTCGTCCATGTTCAGGCCGCCCAGCAGCACCGCGCCCGCAGCGTGCATCCGGCGCACCAGGAACGCATCCTGCCGCGCCGCGGCGTTGCCGCGGTTGATGCGCGAGCCCGCCAACGTGACCTCGCCTTCGATGTCGAACAGGTTCTTCACCGCGTACGGCACACCGGCCAGCGGCGGCAGGGCTGCGCCGCATGCGCGCAGCGCATCGACCGCTGTGGCCTCACGCCGGGCGCGTGCATAGGTTTTCCCGGTAAACGCGTTGACCCGGGCATCGGTGTGTTCGATGCGCTCGATACAGGCCTCGAGCACATCGCGCGCGCTGGTCTGTCCGGTGGCGATGGCGTGCGCGGTCTGCCAACCACCGGCAAGCGTATCGGTCATGGTTGCGCGCCTGCATCGGTCCGCTCAGGGAAGGGAGCCGGACAGAAGATCTCCGCCAGTTCATCGTCCGGCGCCATGGCCAGCGTGTCGAGCTGCCGCGCCATCGACGCCGTGCGACCCAGGTGCAACGCGACACGACGGGCGCGCGCGTCGTCGAGCGGCAACGCCAGCATGGCCGCGGTGGCGTGGACATAGTCGAGCAGGGTGTCGTCTGGCATGGGCAGTTCCTGATGTGGCGATGTGTTGGTCGATGGCGCCTGCGGCCGGGTGCGCGGGGCGGGCCGGCGACGCAGTGGCGCTCCTGTGGCCATCCGCATCAGCGCCCGCCGGTCGGCACGCATGGCAGCGATGCCACATACGCCCTCCAGCCCCCGAAGGCGGAAATATCCAGCGCATCGCGCAACGCGTGCGGTTCGCAGACGAAGCCCTGCACGCTGCGGCCATCGGCGAGCAGCACGGTCCCGATGCCCAGCGGCGCGCCAATCAATGCAACGAAGGAGCCGTACTGGCCCAGCGGCATCTCCCAGACTTCGACGGCGATGGGGTGCCCGGTGCCCGGCTCCACGCGCAACAAGCCCGGTTTGGCCGGGTTGGTGCCGGGCAGTGCGAACAACCGGTAGTCCGGCGCGGTATGGGTGCTGTCCACCAGGCGGGCCTGGCGCTCGCGCAATTGCCGATTGAGCGGCATGCCCGACAAATGGGCGCCGACCACGGCCACCTGCACCGTCTGCGCGGACACGATGCCACGCGGCGGTTCCGGCGGGGGTAGTGGCGTGCCCAGCACGCCCTGCGGCAAGGCGCTGGCATGGTGCAAGCGTTGGCCGAGTTCGGCCAGTTGCCAATCGCTGGCGCATGGCCCCACCAGCGTGATGCCGAACGGCAGGCCGTCTGCGCGGATCGCGCTCGGAACCGACAACGCTGCATAGTCCAGCAGGTTGACGAAGTTGGTGTAGGCGCCCAGGTTGCGGTTCAGCGCTACCGGGTCGGCCAGCATCGCGCGGATCGTGTAGTGCGTGGGCGCCGTTGGCACCACCAACACGTCGATGCCGTCCCACATCCGATCCGCCTGCTGGCCGAGCGCACGCAGACGGGCCTGGGCCTCGAACACATCGGCGGCGACAAAACGCCGTCCGCCGGCAATGATGCCGCGCACCGGCTCCATGACCTGGCCTTCATGGGCGTCGAAGAAGTCGCGGATCGCCGCATAACGCTCGGCCACCAGCGCACTTTCATACAGCAGCGAGGCGGCCTGCGCGAGCGGCTCGAACGGTACGGTCACCGGCGTGCCGCCAAGATCGACCAGACGTTCGAGCGCCTGCGCAAACGCCGCCTGCGCGAGCGTGTCACCGAAGAACGGCAACGCATCAGGTACGCCGAACCGGAACTGCGATGGCAACGCTGCGTTCTTGAGGACCAGCCGGCGCGAAAACGGATCCTGCGGATCAGGCCCCATGGCCACCTCCAGCACCCGGGTGGCGAGCGCCACCGTGCGCGCAAAGATGGACACGCAGTCCACACTCTGGGCTGCCGGAAGTACCCCGAAGGCGCTGATCAGCCCCCTGGACGGTTTCAGTCCGACGATGTTGTTCAGCCCGGCCGGTACCCTGCCCGAGCCCGCCGTGTCGGTCCCCAGTGCGAAGTCCACCTGGCCGGTGGCCACGACATACGCAGACCCCGAACTCGAGCCTCCCGACACATAGGCGGGATCGAACGCGTTGGGCACCGGGCCATAAGGCGAACGGCTGCCGTTGAGACCGCAGGCAAACTGGTCCAGATTGGTCTTTCCAACCAGCGATGCACCAGCATGGAGCAGCTTCTGCACCACGGTAGCGTGCGCAGCCGGCATGCGGCTGAAGGCCGGGCAGGCGGCCGTCACCGGCAGACCCTGCGCGTCGATGTTGTCCTTCGCGGCAAACGACAGGCCGCACAACGGACCCTGGTCGGACTCGCGCAGCGGCGGCTCGAAACATGCGATCCAGGCTTGCGGCGCCAGCACCGGGGGTTCCACGTCTGCGGGTGTTTGGTCGATCGCCATCACTTGTTGCCGGTTCAAAGCCCTTGGTGGTGCAAGAGGCGTGCCAGCAGGTTGACCGCCAGTCCGTGCCAGAGGCCACAGCCGGAGCCTTAGAGGACGGGATCACGTCGTCCCACACCTTGCGCCAGGCGGCCACGACGGTGGGAAACTTGCCTCCCCGGTCACTTTGCCCGAAGGCATCGAGCGCGGCAAGCGCGCAGTCGGCACTGCCTCCACTGTGACGGGCCGATGTTGCGCTGGCACCGCACATCATCACAGCGAGATACGATTTGTGTCCGAAGGACGGAACGCGTGCGCCCGCACGAACGGGGACGAGGTGCCGGCCATCGCGCCCCGCGATTCCGGACGTGCGCAGGCCGGCCTGCAGCCCGGCTGTTCAGCGCCGCCCGGCGCCGTCGCTCAATGCCCCGGTTGCAGCAACTCCCACAACCGCGCGCTCGTCAACGGCATCTGCAGTTGTGGCGTCAGTGCGCCGTGGCCGTTGCGGGCCAAGGCGTCCGCAATCGCGTTGACGACGCAGGGTGTCGCGCCGATGGTGCCCAGCTCGCCGACGCCCTTGACACCCAGCGGGTTGTTCTTGCATGGCGTGGACTGGTCCATCTCGTTGCGAAACACCGGCGTGATGTCGGCGCGCGGGGCCGCGTAGTCCATCAGGCTGCCGGTCAGCAGCTGGCCCGATTCGGGGTCATAGACCACCGCCTCGATCAGTGCCTGACCGATGCCCTGGATGGCGCCACCGTCGAGTTGACCGACGACGATCATCGGGTTGACCACCCGCCCGACATCGTTCACCGACGAGTAGGTGTCGACCCGGACTTCGCCGGTCTGCGGCGTCAGCTCGATCTCGCAGATATGACAGGCGTTGGGCCAGGACGGCCCAGTGACGGAACTGGTCGATTCCAGGTGGATGCGCTGCCCGTCCTGCGTGCCGGCGAGTTCGAACAGGCCGATGCCCAGGTCCGTGCCCTTGACCTGGAAGCGGCCGGACTTGTATTCGAGGTCCTGCACGTCGGCTTCGAGCCGGCCGGCTGCGATCTGACGCGCATGGTCGACGGTGCGCTCAGCCCCCACCCGCACAGCCGAGCCGCCCGCGAAGATGGAGCGCGATCCGGCGCTGCCGAACCCGTCGCCCCGATCGGTATCGCCCAGTACCACGCGAATGCTCTCCAGTGGCACGTCGAACACATCCACGGCGAGCTGCGCCAGTGAGGTCGCGATGCCCTGGCCCATGCCGTTGACCGCTGCAAACACCTCGATCACGCCGTCGGCCAGGATCGTCACCGTCACCCGCTCCTCGAACACATTGCCACCGGTCCACTCCAGGAAAGTCGCAATCCCCAGACCGCGCCACTTGCCGTTCGCGCGCGACTCCGCCTCGCGCCCCGCGAACCCGTCCCAGTCTGCCAGCGCCAGCGCCTGGTTCATGACGTGCTCGAACTTGCCGTCGTCGTAGACCTGCGCCATGGCGTTCTTGTAGGGCATCTGCTCGGGACGGATGAAATTGCGCCGGCGCAGCGCAATGCGGTCCATGCCCAGCTGCCGTGCGGCCTCGTCCATCAGCCGCTCGATGATGTAGATCGCCTCCGGGCGCCCCGCGCCGCGGTAGGCGCCGACCGGCGCGGTGTTGGTCAGCACCGCCTTGAAATAAAAGTCGATGGTCTGGATGTCGTAGACGCCGGTTTGCACCCAGGGGCCGATCAGCAGCGGTATCACCACGCCGGTGCCGGTGGCATAGGCACCCACATTGGCGTGCGCGTGCACGCGCAGCGCCAGGATGCGGCCGGTGGCGTCGAGCGCCAGTTCCGCGTGGCTCTCGGTATCGCGACCGGTGGCGCTGCTGAGGAATTCTTCACTGCGGTCCGCGATCCATTTGACCGGCCGCTTGAGCGTCCAGGCGCACCAGGCGGTGACCGCATCCTCGGGGTGGATGGCGCCCTTCATGCCGAAGCCGCCACCGACGTCGCCCACCGTCACCCGGATCTGCTCGGGCCCGATACCCAGGATGTCCTTGCTCAGCGAATTGCGCACGCCCGAAGGCATCTGGGAACTCATGCGCACGAGCAGCCGACCGTCCTGCGGGTCCACCAGGGCCAGCACCGAGCGCGGCTCCAGTGTCAGCGCCACCAGGCGCTGGTTGGTCAGATCGAGCCGGACCACATGGGCCGCGCCGGCAAAGGCGCTGGCCGTGGCAGCCGCGTCACCGTGTCGCATCTCGGCTGCGATGTTGTCGGGCGCGTCATCGCAGACCACCGGCGCGCCAGCGGCGAGCGCGCCCGCCAATGTCGCGACCATCGGCAGTTCCTCGTAGTCGACAACAACCGCTTCCGCGGCATCGCGGGCCTGTTGCATCGTGCCGGCAAGCACCACGGCGACGGCCTCACCGACGAACCGCGCCCGCTCAAAGGCCAGGATATGGCGCGCCGGCGTGGCACCAGGCGCACCACCGGTGCGCGGGAAACCGGATGACCCGGGGATGGGCTTGACGCCGGCGGCGACCAGGTCCGCCCCGCAGTAGGCCGCCACCACGCCGGGCATGGCCAGCGCCGCGGACAGGTCGACCGACGCAATGCGCGCGTGCGGATAGGGTGAGCGAACAAAACACGCCCGTACGTGGTCTGCGTAGGTGCTGTCACCGGTGATGTCGTCGGTGTACTGGCCCAGGCCCCGGAGCAGCTTGTCGTCCTCGATGCGACGTACGGAGCGGCCGCTGCCGAAGCGGGAATTGGTGGTATCCATGCGTTTGTCTGCCTTTGTTAGCGTTAGGGTTGCTTGTGGTTGGTGACTACTTTTCGATCGCCAGCAGTTCGACCTCGAATGCCAGGGTCGCATTGGGCCGCACCGCGCCGCCCACGCCGGCGCGCAGTTGGGTGGCACGCACGCCGGACGGCAGGGTCTCGCCGACTGCCGCCTGGCTCGGCACGGCCCAGGTGCAGGCCAGGATCAGGGAGGTGGTCAATGGGATCAATTTCATGCGCAGGAGGACCTCGGAACAACGATCGGGGCGAACAATTCGGATGTCAGTGCGCGCCGACGCCGCAGACCAGATCGTCGGCCTGGCTGGCCGGCACGGCCTGCCGCTCCTTGGCCCGGGCCACCTCCATCTCGCGCGGCAGCGTCACGCCGTTCTTGACCGCCAGGATCTCGGCCATGACGCTGACGGCGATCTCGGGCGGTGTCTTGCTGCCGATGTAGATGCCGATCGGGCCGCGCAGTCGCGCCAGCGAATCTTCCGTCTGCCCGAAATGCTCGACCAGGCGCTGGCGGCGCGCCTCATTGTTGCGCCGCGAGCCGATCGCGCCGACATAGAAGGCGTCGGTGTCGAGCGCCTCCAACAGGGCCAGGTCGTCGAGCTTGGGGTCGTGGGTGAGCGCAACCACGCAACTGCGCCGGTCCGGCTTGAAGGCCAGCACGACGTCGTCGGGCATGTCGCTGACGACCGTGGCTCCGGCCACCGACCAGGAGCCACGGTACTCTTCGCGCGGATCGCACACCGTGACTGCGAACCCGTTGAACAACGCCATGGTGGCCAGGTACTCGGTCAGCTGGCCGGCGCCGATCAGCAGCATGCGGTACTCCGGCCCGAACACGTTGGTCAGTTCGGTGGCCGTCACCTGCAATGCCTGCGGCTTTGACGCCGCGTGCAGGTCGACCCGCCCGTCGGCCAGTCGAACCGAGCGCTGCATCAGGCGGCCGGCTTCGAGCGCCTGCACCAGCGACTGCAGCGAATCGAGCGGCGGGTCGTATTCCAGCAGCAACTCCAGCGTGCCGCCGCAGGGCAGGCCGAAGCGGTGGGCTTCGTCGGCGGTGACGCCGTACTTGACGAAAGCGGGCGCGCCGGACGGAAAACGCGGCTGCGCATCCGCGCTTGCATGCGCGGCATGGGCCTGGGTGTGGCGGTGGATCAGGTCGTCCTCGATGCAGCCACCCGATACCGAGCCGACGACTGCGCCGTCCTCGCACAGCGCCATGATCGAGCCGACCGGGCGCGGCGATGAACCCCAGGTCCGGACCACCGTGGCCAGCAGCGCCCGCTTGCCCGCCGAGCGCCAATCGCGCAATGTGCGCAAGACCATGACATCGAGATTCTCCATATTGCCTCCGCTAACGCAGCATCCACCATACGGCAATCAGCGCCACCGCGCCAGCGATCCAGACCCATACCGGCACGCCGCGCCGGGGTGCCGGCACCGGCACCGGCACCGGCACGGGCGCCGGCGCGGGCGCCCCGGCCGGCGGATGGCGGCGCTGCATCTCGTCGTCAAAGCGCTTGAAGAAGTCCTCCGCCATGCTCTTGGCCGCCCCGTCCACCAGGCGCTGGCCCAGCTGGGCCACCTTGCCGCCGACCTGGGCATGCACGGTGTAGCCCAGTTCGCAGCCGGTGTCGTTCGGCATCAGGACGACCTTGGCCGTACCCTTGCCGAATCCGGCGGCGCCGCCCTGGCCATCGAAAGTCAGCGTGTAGCTGGCGGGCGGCAGCATGTCGGCCAGCGTGATCTTGCCATTGAACCTGGCCGATACGGGACCGATCTTGACGGCCACGCCGACAGCGAAGTTCTGCGGACCGGTGGCCTCCACCTTGTCGCAGCCCGGGATGCACAGCTTGAGCACCTCGGGATCGTTGAGCGCGTCCCATGCCTGTCGCTGGGTCACAGCGAGCTGGCGGCTGGCTTGCATGTCCATGAATCGAAGCTCCTGTGGATCTGTGGGGTCGTGCTCCAGCCGCCGTGGCGCGCTAACGCGCCAGCAACGCGGCCAGACCGGCTGCCAGCTGCTCGAGTTTTTCCAGGTTATGTACCGCCAGCGTCCCATGGGCGCGCGCATGCAGTTGCGCCGCGCCCCGCGCCAGCGGTGCGTAACCGTCGAACCGCAATAACGGATTGAGCCACAACAGCCGATGGCAATGCCGGCCAAGCCAATCGAGCTCGCGCCCGAGTTCCTGCGGGTCGCCGGTGTCCAGCCCGTCGGTGATCAGCAGCACCAGGGTGCGCCGGCCCACCAGCTGCCGCGCATGGTGCCGGCGCAGGCTGCACAGAGACTGCCCCAGCCGCGTGCCACCGGCAAAATCGTCGATGGCCCGGCTCGCGGCAGCCAGCATCTGGTCGGCGTCACCCAGGCGCATGGCCGGGCCCAGGTCGGTCAGCCCGGTGCCGAAAGCGAACACATCGCGGCGGCGCAAATGGCGCGTAGAGGCATGCAGGAAGGCCAGCAGCAATCGGGCATAACGCTCCATCGAGCCCGATACGTCCACCAGCACGAGCAGCGGCAACGGCTGCAGCCGGCGCTGCATGCGGGGCAGCCGGAGCACCTCGCCGCCGGTGCGCGCCGCCAACCGCATCACGCCCGGCCAGTGCAGTCGCGCACCGCGGTTTCCGGGGCGCACCCGGCGCGCCTCGAACACAGGAAGCGGCAAATGGATGTCGCGCACCAATCGTTCGACACGGTGGTACTCGTTGGCGGCCAGGGCATCGAAGTCGGCGTGGCGCAAACGGGCCAGGTCGCCGGCGGTCATGGCCGCGTCGTGCATGGTCTCAGGCGGCGGCCCGGGCTCCAGTGTGCGAGGCGGTTCGCCACGGGAAGCGAGGGCGTCGCGCACGCGGGCGCGGCGGCCCGGTGCTTCGACTTGGACCTCGGTGCCGGGCATCAGATCGGCCAGCGCATGCCCGGCGGCCGGGTCCCGGAACCAGGCGTCGAACAGTTCGCGGAACACGCCGCGATCGGGCTCGCGGCTGACCAGCACGGATTCCAGTGCCGCACCGACGTCCGCGCGGCGGCCCGGTCCGACCAGCAGCATCGCGTCGCTGGCCAACGCCATCCGGGCACTGTCCACGGCAATGCCGGCACGGCGCAACGCGCGACCGAAACCGACCAGGTTGTCGCCAAACATGCCGGCGCCCGCGTCGCCGTGTCGTTGCGTGGGCGCATGACCGTGTCCGTTTGGCATGGCGCCTACCCGCGGGCGCCCAGCCATTCACTGGCCAGGGTCTGCGTCAGGGCCGCCACATCTTCGCGCTGCTTGAACAGCATGCCGGCGGTGTCGGCCACCACTTCGGGGTCGAGCACCCGGGTGTCGAGTGCCACCAGCGCCCGGGCCCACTCGACGCTCTCGGCAATGCCCGGCGCCCGATGGAAGGTGCCCGTGGCGGTGGCGTCACGCAGACGTGCGACAAACTCCGCTACTTGCAGCGACAGCGCCGCAGATGCCTGGGGCACGCGGGCCCGCACGATCGCCAGTTCCCGTTCCCGTTCGGGGTAGTCGAGCCAGTGGTACAGGCAGCGGCGCTTGACCGCGTCATTGAGTTCGCGCGTGCGGTTGCTCGTCAGGATGGTCACCGGGGTCACCGCCGCGCGCACCGTGCCCAGTTCGGGGATGCTGACCTGGTATTCGCCCAGGTATTCCAGCAAGAAGGCCTCGAAAGGTTCGTCAGCGCGGTCGACCTCGTCGATCAGCAGGACCGCGCCGGGCGGCGCAGCCTCGAGCGCCTGCAGCAAGGGCCGGCGGATCAGGTAACGCTCCTGGTAGACCTCGCGCTCGACGTCGGCCGGATGGCGCCGGCCCTCGGCGCCTGCCGGATGCATGTCACGCTGCAACTCGGCGGCACGCATGTGCAGCAGCTGCGCGGCATAGTTCCACTCGTACAGGGCTTCGCGCTGCTCCAGTCCGTCATAACACTGGAGCCGCACCAGCGGCCGTTGCAGGGCGGTGCCGAGGGCCTTGGCCAGTTCGGTCTTGCCGACGCCGGGTTCACCTTCGAGCAACAGCGGGCGCTCGAGCCTGAGCGCCAGGAAGACCGCCGTGGCGAGTCGCCGATCGGCGAAATACCCGGCGTCCTCGAGCGCTGCAGCAATCGCGTCGATACCTGTCAACCGAGGGCCTTCGCCACCGCGCGGCATGCCTGCACGCTGACCAGGTTGGCGCGGTACTGCGCCGAGCCATGGATGTCGCTGTTCATGTCGCCGGCATCGATCGGCACCGCCGCCGCCGCGGCCAGGGTAAAGCTCCTGCTGAGCGCCGCCTCCAGGCCCGCATGCCGATAAACGCCATTGCCGGCACCGGTGACCGCCACCCGCACGCCGCTGTCGAACTGGGCCACGAAGACACCAACCATCGCAAAGCGGGAGGCCTGCTGCTTGAACTTCATGTAGGCCGCGCGCCGCGGAACGGGGAAGCGGATCGCGGTGATGATCTCGTCCTCGTGCAATGCCGTGGCGAACATGCCGGTGAAGAAGTCGTCGGCGGTGATCGCGCGCTGGTCGGTCGTGATGGTCGCGCCCAGCGCGAGTACCGCGCTCGGATAACAGGCCGCCGGGTCGTTGTTGGCCACCGAGCCGCCGAGCGTGCCCATGGCGCGCACCTGCATGTCGCCGATGTGGCCGGCCAGATCCGCCAGCGCCGGGATCGCGGACAATACGTCGGCGCTCGTGGCCACCGCAGCGTGGCGGGTCATCGCGCCGATCACAACGGCATGGCCATCACGGCGAATGCCCGCGAGTTCGGCAATGCCACCGAGATCGGCCAGGATCGGCGGGCTGGCCAGGCGCAGTTTCATCGACGCCAGCAGCGTCTGCCCGCCGGCAAGGATCTTGGCGCCGGCGCCGGCAAGACGGGCCGCATCCGCTATCGTGGCCGGACGTTCGTAGTTGAATGTGTACATGGTGTCGAATTCTTCCTATGACAGCGCCGCCCGGCCCTGCACCACGGCGCGCACGATATTCTGGTAACCGGTGCAGCGGCAGATGTTGCCCTCCAGCAATTCGCGGATCTCGCCTTCCGTGGCCTGGGGGTGGTGGGCGCACAGGTCCACCGCGCTCATCACCATGCCGGTGGTGCAGAAGCCGCATTGCAGGCCATGGCATTCCTTGAATGCGGCCTGCATCGGATGCATGCTGCCGTCGGGACTGGCCAGACCCTCGATCGTGGTGACGCTGGCGCCCGATACCTGGGCTGCCAGCACATTGCAGGACTTGACCGCATGCCCATCGACGATGACTGTGCATGCACCGCATTGGGCGGTGTCACAGCCAACATGGGTGCCGGTCAGCCCCAGGTTTTCGCGCAACGCCTGTACCAGCAAGGTATTTGGCGGGATCTCCAGGGCGTGGAGCTGGCCGTTGACCGTCAATTGAACTTGCATAGGAAATCTCCAGTGGGCAACAGGCGCCGTCAAGACCGGCGCATTGTGGGAGGACACATTTGCCGCGACGCCGGGCCAAACCCTGAGGCGAAAGCGGCGAAAGCGGCGAAAAGCGATATTCTCAAATCGAGACAAGCGCCAATGCCCGATCGACGACGAGAGCATGAATATACCTGCATGGCGGATTCTCATGTTGCGTCAAAGAAGGGCCCTTGTCGCCGTGGGACGACGATTGGCCGCATCGAGTACCTCGCCGCGTACGGATTCAAGTGTCCGGATTTGTTCTTGGGGCGTGTGCATACGGCGGCCGGCTCCGGTCTGTCGGCGTTTCGCCTGGCATGTGCCTATGCGTGCGGAACCGTCCGCAAGCCGGTTCTGGTTGTCGCGGCGGATCTTGGATCTCAGGCAACAGACCACCCCAAAGTCATCTGGCAGACGCTCGACCCGCTTCGGGAACACC
>JANLQZ010000528.1:0-3176 GCA_031368125.1 Betaproteobacteria bacterium | reverse complement strand
TACCGCCAGCCGAGCGATGGTCTCGACCGCTGCCAATCGTGCTTCGGCCAGCGGCACTGCGTCGTCCGCCGGGAACAGGCTGTACTGGCGGCCGATCTGCCAATCGGCGGTATGAAGAAATCTGGGCACGTCGGGACTCCTCCTTTAGTGCCACTGGTTCTTGGGCGACTGCTGCGTAGTTTAAGCGGAACCTGTGCTGCACTTGATACTTCTGCACCATGGTGAGCCATGTTGTGCGACCAATGCGCTACTGATGTGAAGCAAACTTGCTTGGCCCTCGTGAAAGCGTTCACAGAGGTCACCGTGGCCCCTTGGTTGCAGCCCTGAATAACCCAAGAATCAGCAGTGGCGCCCCTGCCGCGATCCCGACCGAGTTTCGAAGCAGCCGGTGTCTCCAGGCAATGCGCTGATCACGAAAGCCAACACAAGATTCCCGCATTCCGCACGGACACGGCGGTCACCGCGCGCTACCGTTCAGTGATGCGCTCGAAAAAGCAACCCGATCACCTGGCTTGCGCGCTTCGTTCTGCTTTCAAAGTCAATCGCACTTTGATGACGGCACCCACCAGTGCATCCACTCTGCCGGCGCCATGGAGCGGGCCGAACGCTGGCTGCAGGCGCGCATGACCGAGCCCTGCAGTCTGGCGGCCACGGCAAAGGCGGCGGCCACCAGCCGCAAACGACGACGCATAACGGCGGCAAAATTGTGCCGGCGCAATCCGCCTTGACAAAAGCCGTGGCACCCTGATCTATGGACGTGCAATCCACCAGTCCCCACGCGAGGCCCGCATGAACCAGATCCGCCCACCGGCTGTCGCCGGTGCCTTTTATCCCGCACAGGCCTCTGTCCTGGCAAGCAATGTGCGCGCCATGCTGGCAGACGCAGCCAGCACGGGCGAAGCACCTGCCGCCTGGCCCAAGGCGCTCATCGTTCCGCATGCCGGTTATGTCTATTCCGGCGCGATGGCCGCACGCGCCTATGCGCGCCTCGCCGTGGGGCGCACGAGCATCCGCCGTGTGGTGTTGCTGGGCCCCGTGCACCGGGTGCCGGTACGGGGCCTGGCCCTGCCGGGTGCGCAGCGTTTTGCCACCCCCCTGGGCGACATCGAGATCGACCAGCCGGCCGTGGCCGCGATCACGCCACTGCGCCAGGTGGTCGTGAGCGCTGCCGCCCACGCCCACGAGCACTCGCTCGAGGTGCAACTGCCGTTCCTGCAGTCGGTGCTGGAAGCATTCACGCTGGTGCCGCTGGCGGTGGGTGACGCCACCGCCGCCGAGGTGGCACAGGTGCTGGAAACGCTTTGGGGCGGCCCCGAGACCTTGATCGTGGTCAGTTCCGACCTGTCCCACTTCCTGCCCTACGCCGCTGCCCAGTCGGTGGACCGCGACACCGTGCGACACATCCTGGCCCTGGCCGGGCCGATCACCCACGAGCAGGCCTGCGGCGGCACACCCGTCAACGGCCTGCTGCTGGCCGCCCGGCAACACCATCTGCGACCCGAGCTGCTGGGGCGGTGCAACTCGGGCGACACGGCCGGCGACCGGCAGCGCGTGGTTGGTTACGCCGCCTTCACCTTCGAGCAGGAGCCTGGCCATGTCCAGTGACGCCGGTAGCACCTTGCTCCCGATCGCGCGGGCGGCGATTTCGGCCGCCCTGGGTCGGTCGCACGCGGCAGCGGAAGATGCGGCTTGGCTGCGCGAGCCTGGCGCCACCTTCGTGACGCTGGTGCAGCGCGGGCAACTGCGCGGTTGCATCGGCACGCTGCAGCCGCACCGGCCGGTGCTGGCCGATGTCAAGGCCAACGCGGTGGCCGCCGCGTTGCGCGATCCGCGTTTCTCGCCGCTGCTCGCGGCCGAGTTGCACGACACGCAAATCGAGGTGTCGCTGCTGTCGCCGATGCAGCCGATCAGCTTCGACACCGAAGCCGAGGCGCTGGCGCAGTTGCGGCCCGGGGTCCACGGCGTGGTGCTGGAATTCGCGCGCCACCGCAGCACTTTCCTGCCGCAGGTGTGGGAGCAGTTGCCCGGCACCGGCGAGTTCATGGCGCAGCTCAAACAGAAGGCCGGGCTGCCGGCGGATTTTTGGGCCGCGGGCGTGCGGCTGCAGCGTTATACGGTCAGCAAATGGAAGGAGTCGGACCTTGCGCTCAGCGCCGCCGTGTCGCACGACGAGGTAACACCATGACTCAGGAATCGACCTACCCCGGCCGTTACTGGCACTGGGCCGACGATGGGCGCATGCAGTGCGACCTGTGCCCGCGCGACTGCAAGCTGCACGAGGGCCAGCGCGGCGCGTGTTTCGTGCGCGCGCGCCAGGGCGACCGCATGGTCCTCACCACCTACGGCCGTTCTTCGGGTTTCTGCATCGACCCGATCGAGAAGAAACCACTCAACCACTTTTACCCGGGCAGCAGCGTGTTGTCGTTCGGCACCGCCGGCTGCAACCTGGCCTGCAAGTTCTGCCAGAACTGGGACATCAGCAAGTCGCGCGACATGGACCGGCTGATGGACCAGGCGTCGCCCCAGACCATCGCACTGGAGGCAGTCAAGTACGGCTGCAAGAGCGTGGCCTTCACTTACAACGACCCGGTGATCTTTGCCGAATACGCAATGGACGTCGCCGATGCCTGCCACGCGCTCGGGGTGCAGGCGGTGGCCGTGACGGCCGGCTACATGCACGACCAGGCGCGGCGTGACTTCTACGCCAGGATGGACGCCGCCAACGTCGACCTGAAGGCCTTCACGGACGACTTCTACCAGAAGCTCACCAGTTCGCACCTGCAGCCGGTGCTCGACACGCTGGTGTACCTGCGCCGTGAAACCAGCGTGTGGTTCGAGATCACGACGCTGCTGATACCGGGCAAGAACGACTCGGACGAAGAGATCACGGCGATGAGCCGCTGGATCATGCAGGAGCTGGGGCCCGATGTGCCGCTGCACTTTTCGGCCTTCCATCCCGACCACAAGATGAACGATGTGCCGGCCACGCCGCCGGCCACGCTGGTGCGTGCGCGCAATATCGCGCTCAAGGCCGGGCTGCATTACGTCTACACCGGCAACGTGCACCACCGCGAAGGCGACACCACCTACTGCCCCGGCTGCCGGGCGCCACTGATCGTGCGCGACTGGTACCAGATCAACCAGTACCGGCTGGCGCCGGACGGACACTGCCCGGA
>JANLQZ010000696.1:0-4518 GCA_031368125.1 Betaproteobacteria bacterium | reverse complement strand
CATCTGTGACGTCGCCAAGACGCGACAGCAGATACTGCAGTGGTACAAGCAGCACGACAACGTGAACATCGTGGTGGAACGCAGCGACAAGAAATACGTGCATACCGGCCGTTTTCAGGAAGAGACGGAGGCGCGCGAAATCGACCGGGCGATCCGTGCCACGCTGGTGCGGGAGCACATTGCGCATACGGTCCTCAAAGCGGACATCGACGCGATCAACGAATTCACCAGCGCGCTGGCCTAGGCCCAAAGTTTGTCATGCCGGACGTGATCCGGCATCCACGGATTGCGGGTGCAGCAACCCCGGACCTGATCCGGCGCCGCAATGACATGGGTTAAGCGGACAGTATTGGGCCCGGGCAGCCGCGCGCGCTGCAACCCCTGGCACGCCCACCCGTAGCGCGCCCAACCGTGGCGCCGCCATCGCCAGCGCTCTGCCACCCCTAGCGCAGCCGGCGCGGCGACAGGGCCTGAGGCTCGACGCCGTGGCGCGCCAGTGCCTCGGGCAACACCGTTCCGAGCACCAGTGAGGCCGCCAGTTCCGATGCGCCGGGTGCGCTCTGGATTCCATAACCGCCCTGGCCGGCCAGCCAGAAGAAACCCGTGCACTGGTCGTCCCAGCCAACCACCAGCTCGCCGTCCGGGACGAACGAGCGCAGACCGGCCCAGGTGCGCAACGGGCGCCGGATGGTGAGGGTGGTGGCCGCTTCGATCTGGTGGATGCCGGTGGCGACATCGAGTTCCTGCGGCAGCACGTCGTGCGGCACCGTCGGGTCGGCGTTGGCGGGCGAGCCGAGCAACACACCGGCGTCGGGCTTGAAGTAGTAACTCTCGTCCAGGCTCGACACCACGGGCCAGTGTGCCACGGCCATGCCGTCGGGCGGCTTGAACGTGAATGCGGAGCGCCGGTGCGGCACCAGGCCAATCGCGCGCGCCCCGAACAACGCTGCCACCTGATCGGCCCATGCGCCCGCGGCGTTGACCACCACCCTGGCCCGCAACGACTCGCCGTCGGGCAGTTGCAGTTCCCAATACTGGCCATCGTGTTTCGCGCCCGACACGCCGGCATTGGTGCGCAACACACCACCGTGGCGGCGCAACACGCGGATGCATCCCTGGTGCAGGGTATTGACATCGATGTCCATCGCACCCTGGTCGAGCAGAGACCCCAGCACCAGTTCGGGCCGCAGGCATTCCACCATTGCCAGGGTCTGGTCGCGGTCCAGGTGCAGCAGGTCGGGGCAGCTGGGCGCCAGTTGCGCATGCTGCTGCATCAACTCGTGCTGCTGGCCGATGCCGGCCAGATACATTGCGCCGCGCGGCAACAACAAGGTGTGGGCTGCGAGACCGTCCGGCGGCTGGCTGTAGAACTGCCGGCTGGCCCGGGTCAGCGCGCGCACGACAGGTGGCCCATAACTCTCCATGAACATCGCGGCAGAGCGTCCCGTGGAGTGGTAACCGGGCTGGGATTCCCGCTCCAGCAGGGCCACGTTCCGGTGGGGTGCCAAGCGGTATGCGATCGACGCGCCGGCGATGCCGGCACCGATTATTGCGACGTCGAATACCTGCAGGGTGTTCATGGTTTGGCGCTCAGGTGCGGCTCGGTTAGCGGCATTCTCGCATCCAGGCCGGGTGCCTCGATTAAGATCGATCGCCCTACCGTCAACAGAGCCTTCATGAACCCCTCCCAACGAATTCCCGGATTGCGTTTTCTCCACGCGCCCGGGCCGACCCATGTGCCGCTGGAGGTGATGCACGCGATGAGCCACCAGCCGATGGACATGTCGGACCCGCGGCTCGACCAGGCGATCGCGGCTTGTGAGGACGGGCTGCGGCGGCTGCTGCAGACCGACGCGGCGGACGTGTTCCTGTATGCCACCAACGGGCACGGCGCGTGGGAGGCGGTGATCGTCAATCTGGTCGGTCCCGGGCAGACCGTGCTGGTTCCCGGAACCGGGCATTTCTCGGAATCATGGGCGGTGCAGACCGAGGCGATGGGTGGCAAGGTCATCCGGACCGCCTGGATCCAAGGCCTTGCGATCGATGCGGATGCCGTCGAGCGCGTGCTGCGGGCAGACACTGCCCATGCGATCGTGGCGGTGTTTGCGGTCCACACCGACACCGCCAGCGGGGTTACCAGCGACATGCGGGCACTGCGTGCGGCGATCGATGCGGCCGGCCATCCGGCGCTGTTGGTGGTCGATGTGGTGGCGTCCCTCGGTGCTGCACCTTTCGCCATGGACGCATTGGGGGCCAATGTGGTGCTTGGCGCGTCACAAAAGGGCCTCATGTGCCCGCCCGGCCTGGGTTTTGCCGCAGTCGACAGCCGCGCCATGGAGGTCTGCCGGCGCAATCCGACGCCGCGGTTTTATTGGGACTGGAAGTTGCGCCAAAGTGCGCTCTCGTACCGCAAGTTTTGCGGCACGCCGCCACAGACCCTGCTGATGGGTTTGCAGGCCGCCCTGGGTCTGATATTTCAGGAAGGGGTGGAGCAGGTGATGGCGCGCCACCAGTTGATGGCGCGTGTGGTGCAGGCCGCCATCCAGCGCTGGAGCGAGGCCGGCGCGTTGAAGTTCTTCGGCACCCAGCCACACGCCCGGTCGACCTCTGTCACCGCGGTCGAGGTGTCCGCCGGCGTCGACCCGGATGCGATGCGCGTGGTCGCGCGCGAGCGATTCCAGGTCGCTCTGGCGGGCGGGCTGGGTCCGCTCACCGGTCGGGTGTTCCGGATCGCCCACCTGGGCGACGTCAACGGCGCCATGGTGCTGGGCTGCCTGGCCGGCGTCGAGGCCGCGATGGCGGTGCAGGCCATCCCTTTTGGCGCCGGCGGCCTGGACGCGGCCATTGACTGCCTGGCGCGTGGCTGACGCCGCCCGCACCGGTACCGGATGCCATGTTGCGTCACCGAAGCGACAAATCCCCATGACCTCGCCCAAGTCTGATCGCTACGGCGTCGAGTCGGTTTATGCCTGGACGCGGCTGGTGGTATCGCTGGCGCTGATGACCATCGGTGGTGTCGGCATGTATGGCGCTGCCGTCGTGTTGCCGGCCGTGCAGCGCGACTTCGGGGTGGTGCGGGCGGGCGCTTCCTTTCCCTACACCGCGACCCTGATCGGATTCGGAATCGGCGGCATCCTGATGGGGCGGCTGGCCGATCGCTTCGGCGTGGTGGTGGCGCTGTTGCTGGGAACCGCCGGTCTGGGGCTGGGTTTTGCGGCGGCCGGCTCGGCCACCAGTTTGTGGCAGTTCAGCCTGGCGCACGGTGTGTTGATCGGCCTGTTGGGCACCTCGGCCACCTTCGCGCCGCTGGTGGCGGATACGTCGCAATGGTTTGCGCGGCGCCGGGGTATTGCCTTGGCCATCTGCATGAGCGGCAATTACCTGGCCGGGGTGGTCTGGCCGCCCGTGATGCAGCATTTCATCGACACCGCGGGATGGCGGACAACCTACGTCGCACTGGGTGTTTTCTGTGTACTCAGCATGCTGCCGCTGGCGCTGTTCCTGCGACGGCCGGCGCCCTCGGGCGCCGGCGCGTCGGCAACGCTGCCGGTGGCGTTGCGGTCCGCGCGTTTTGTAGGCATTTCCGATCCGCTACGGCCCCTTGGAATCTCGCCCAACATGCTGCAGTTCCTGTTGTGTGTCGCCGGTGTCAGCTGTTGCGTGGCAATGTCGATGCCGCAAGTGCATATCGTCTCTTACTGCACCGACCTGGGCTTTGGAGCGGCCAGAGGCGCCGAAATGCTGTCGTTGATGATGGGCTTCGGCATCGCCAGCCGGTTGCTCTCGGGCTGGGTGTCCGACCATATCGGCGGGCTGCACACTCTGCTGCTGGGTTCGGTCCTGCAGGGTATCGCGCTGCTGTTGTTCCTGCCATTCGACGGTCTGGCACCCCTGTACGTGGTGTCTGCCATGTTCGGGCTGTTTCAGGGCGGCATCGTGCCCAGCTACGCCCTGATCGTGCGCGAATACTTCACGCCGCGCCAGGCCGGTGCCCGCGTCGGGACGGTGCTGATGGCCACCTTGCTCGGGATGGCCCTGGGCGGATGGCTTTCGGGTGCGATCTTCGACTGGACCGGTTCCTACCACGCCGCATTCATCAATGGCATCGCCTGGAACCTGCTCAACGTGTCGATCGTGGCGTTTCTGATCTACCGCGTGCGCCTGAGCATGAAACCATCCGCAACTCCCGGGGCGACGCGACGGCTGGCCTAAGTCATATGGCGGCGCACCTGCCGGCCTGACCGGCTGCGGTCTGCGCCCGCTCAGCCGCCGTGCCGACCGGCGCCGACGCGCTTCTCGTTTTTCCGCTCCTTGACCAGTTCAACCGTACCGTTGGCGTTCTCACGCTCGAGCCGGACCGTGAATCCCCAAAGATAAGCCATGTGCTCGAGCACGGTGGCGCACGCGTCGTCGAGCGGCCGGCGCTGGTGCGCAAAGTGGCGCAGCGTCAGGGAGCGGTCACCGCGCAGGTCGACGTTCCAGACCTGGATGTTGGGTTCGCGCCGGCCCAGATCGTAC
>JANLQZ010000692.1:0-3046 GCA_031368125.1 Betaproteobacteria bacterium | reverse complement strand
GTTCGACCCGCCGATCGAGTTCTACCGTCCGCTGCCGCCTTTGGCCTACCTGCCGCTGATCATCATCTGGTTCGGCATCGACGAAACCCCCAAGGTGCTGCTGATCTACCTGGCCTGTTTCGCCCCGCTGGCGCTGGCCGCACGCTCCGGCATGACGAGCGCCGCACAGGAGCAGATCAATGCCGCCTACTCGATGGGCGCCAACTACCGCCAGGTGATCCTGCATGTGATCCTGCCCTCGGCACTGCCCGAGATCCTGGTCGGCATGCGTATCGCCATCGGCTTCGGCTGGACCACGCTGGTGGCCGCCGAGATGGTGGCGGCCAATGTGGGCCTGGGCCAGATGGTGCTCAACGCGTCGAACTTCCTGCGCACCGACATCGTGATCATGGGCATCATCGTGATCGGTGTCATCGCCTACCTGTTCGACCTGCTGATGCGCTGGGTGGAGCGCAAACTCGTGCCCTGGAAGGGGCGCATGTAGTCAGCGCCCGCGCGCATCCTGGCGCAGCATGTCGGCGGCTTTCTCGGCCACCATCACGATCGGCGCGTTGCTTTCGTGTGCTGGCATCCAACTCGAACAATGTCGCCAAGTCCGGGGTGGCCGATTATTGCCAATCAACAAGATGAACGTCATACTTGCCAACACACTCGCTCTCACCTGGACACGTCATGAAACCCAGTCTGCTCGATCGAATCACCATCGAACCCGGCAAATGCGGCGCCCGCCCATGCATCCGAGGTCTGCGCATTCGCGTCACGGATATATTGAGCCTGCTCGGCGCTGGGGCTTCCCATCAGGAGATTCTCGGGGACTATCCCATGCTCGAGGAACACGACATTCTGGCGGCGCTTGAATACGCCGCAGCCCAGACCGACCATGCCATCCTGCTGACTGCATGAGCGCCGCCGGGCCGTTCCCAAGGGCGAATTCCGCAATGCGCAGCATGGAGGATGCCTGATGACCCTGTTGGTCGACAGTCAGTTGCCGCTGGCCCTGGCCCGTTATCTTGCCGCCAATGGTTGGGAATGCGCCCACGTGCAGGACGTCGGACTGCAAGCAGCTGAGGACCGAATCATCTGGCAGTACGCCAAGGAGCGAGGCCTGTCCATCATCACCAAGGACGAAGATTTTCAAGCGTTCGCCAACCGGCAACGCAGCATCCCGCCACAGGTGGTCTGGGTTCGACTCGGCAATTGCCGCAAGGCAGTTTTGCTGGACGCATTTTCGAGAATCCTGCCCGCCTTGCGTGTCATGTTGGCCGCCGGTGACGCTGTAGTCGAAATTCGATAGGCCTGGCGCAGCAGGTGGTGCCGTAACGCATGCCCCAGCGCCGATGGGTCGAGCCTGCTGCAAGACCAGGAAATCGGGATTCCGAAACCACGTCGTGGTGCAGAGGACGGCCTGTTGCACGACGGTCCAACCCGGCTATTGTGAATTGTCAGGATCCGCGGGCAGCCTGCGACGTGGATCCGCGCACCTTACCCGCCACAAAGACGACCAGCGGGCTGAAGATGAGCAAACAAAGCCGCAGTGGGCGCATGTAGTCAGCGCCCGCGCGCATCCTGCCGCAGCATGTCGGCGACTTTCTCGGCCACCATCACGATCGGCGCGTTGGTGTTGCCCGACACCAGCGTCGGCATCACCGATCCGTCGACCACGCGCAGACCCGCGACGCCATGCACGCGCAGCCGGCTGTCGACCACCGCCATCGCATCGCTGCCCATGCGGCAGGTGCCGCTGGGGTGGAAGATGGTCGCGCCGTTGTTGCGGCAGAACGCGAGCAACGCGGCATCGTCGCCGGCCTCGGGCCCGGGCATGACTTCACGTTTGACATAGGGCCGCATGGCCGGCGCAGCCGCAATCGCCCGCGCCGCCTTGACGGCGGCGACCGCGGTCGCGCGGTCGAGTTCGGTAGCGAGGTAGTTCGGCTGTATCTCGGGCGGCTCGAACGGGTCGGCGCTGCGGATGCGGATATGGCCGCGCGACTCGGGCCGCAACTGGCAGACCGACATCGTGAAACCAGAAAACGGATGGACCTTGCCGCCCGCCATGTCGGCCGACAAGGTGGAGACATGGAACTGGATATCGGGTGTCGGCGCGCGATCCGGCAGGGCGCGCATGAAGCACCCCCCCTGGTTGATCCCCACCGCCAGCGGCCCACTGCGGTACAGCAGCCACTGCAGGCCCAGGCGCGCCCGGCCGAGCCAGGAGTTCATGGCGTCGTTGGTCGTGATCGGCTTGCTGCATTCGAAAATCAGCCGTATCTGCAGGTGGTCCTGCAGGTTCTCGCCGACGCCAGGCAGGTCGCGCACGACCGCGATACCCCGGCCCTGCAGCAGCGCTGCCGGGCCGATACCCGACAGCTGCAGCAACTGCGGCGACTGGATGGCGCCGGCCGCCAACAGCACCTCGCCACGGCATCGGGCCAGTCTGGCCTGGCCGCCCTGGCGGTACGACACAGCCACCGCGCGTCCCTGTTCGATCCGCACTGCGCTGGCGTGGGCTCCGGTCTCGATGCGCAGGTTCTCGCGCTGCCGCGCTGGCTTGAGGTAGGCGGTGGCGGTGCTGCAGCGCCAGCCCTTGCGCGTGGTGAGCTGGTAATAACCGGCGCCTTCCTGGCGTGCGCCGTTGAAGTCGTCGGTGCGTGGCACACCGAGCTGGCCGGCGGCGCCGATGAAGGCCTCGATCAGCTCGTGTCGCTCGCCGATATCCGACACCGACAGCGGGCCAGCGGCGCCATGGAATGCGCTGGCGCCGCGCTGGTTGCCCTCGGAGGCGATGAAGTACGGCAACACCTCGTCGTAGCTCCAGCCGGCATTGCCAAGTGCCGCCCAGTGGTCGTAGTCTTCGCGCTGGCCGCGGATGTAGATCAGGCCGTTGATGGAACTCGACCCGCCCAGCGTCTTGCCGCGCGGCCAGTAGATGCGCCGGCCGTTCATGTTCGGGTCCGGGTCGGTGTGGAAACACCAGTTGAGCTTCTCGTCCCACATCGTCTTGCCGTAACCGATCGGCAGGTGGATCCAGAACGACCGGTCCGGCGGG
>JANLQZ010000669.1:0-6524 GCA_031368125.1 Betaproteobacteria bacterium | reverse complement strand
GCGCGACGGCGAGGTCTTTGTGACCGGGCTGCAGGCGCTGGTGCGCATCCCTGTGGAACAACACCGGATCGACCAGGCCAACGGCCTTAAGACGGCAACCTTCATCTCCGGTTATCCGGGATCGCCGTTGGGCACGCTGGATCTGGAGTTCGTGCGCCAGAAAAAACTGCTCGACGCCCATGAAGTGACCTTCATGCCCGGCCTCAACGAGGAACTTGCCGCCACGGCGGTGCAGGGATCGCAGCTCGCCTCGAACTTCGGCGAACTCACCCACGACGGCGTGGTCGGCATCTGGTACGGCAAGACACCGGGTCTCGACCGGGCCACCGATGCGCTGCGCCACGCCTGTTGTGGCGGGGCGTCGGCGACCGGCGGCGCGCTGGTGCTCGTGGGCGACGACGTGATCGCCAAGTCGTCGGCGGTGCCGAGCAGCTCCGAGATCGCCATGGCCGAGAAGGGCATGGTGGTCCTGTCTCCGAGCGACCCGCAGGACATTCTTGATCTTGGGCTGCACGGAATCGCGTTGTCCCGGTTCTCCGGCCTGTGGAGCGGCCTGAAGCTGGCGACCAATCTGATGGACGGCGGCGGAACGATCGCCGTGCGCAAGGAGCAGGTGCGCCCGGTCTTTCCAGACAACACCATCGACGGCAAGCCGTTTCGGCATGTGGTGTCGGCGAACTTCATGAACAAGCAGAAGTCGGCCGAGATCGAGCGCACGCTGGTGACCAGCCGGCCGGAGCTGGCGCGGCGTTATGCGCGTGCCAATCGACTCAACCGGATCGAAGGTGACCCCGCCGCAAAAATCGGGTTCGTGGTCGCCGGCATGCCGTACCTGGACGTGCGCCAGGCACTGTCGACCCTGGGCATCGATGCCGCGACACTGGCGTCCTCGGGGATCCGTATTCTCAAACTGGGCATGGTTTCGCCTCTCGAGCCGCAGATCGTGCAGGAATTTGCCGACGGCCTGCAAGAGATCATCGTGGTAGAGGAAAAGCGCGCGTTCATCGAACTCGCGATCAAGGACTTGTTTTACGGTGATGCCAGTGCGCCGGCGGTGTATGGCAAGCGCGGGCCGGACGGCTCCGAACTGCTGCGGCCCAACGCCGATCTGCCGCCCGGCGTGATCGCAGCGGCGATTGCGCCGCGCATCCTGGCCCACGTCGACAGCGCACCGGTGCGTGCCTGGCTCGATGGGCGCCTCTCACCTCCACGCTCGACTATTGCGATCCAGCCGCTGGCCAACCGGACTCCCTATTTCTGCTCCGGCTGCCCGCACAACCGCTCCACCGTCGTGCCCGAAGGTTCGCTGGTGGGCGTGGGTATTGGCTGCTCGGCGCTGGCGGTCGCCCGGCCTGAAGAAATAGTCGGCGCCAATATCGGCCTTTGCCAAATGGGCGGGGAGGGCGCGCTGTGGATGGGCATGGAGCGTTTCGTGCGCCATCAGCACTTCGTGCAGAACCTGGGCGACGGCACCTACCACCATTCCGGCAGCCTGGCCATACGCGCCAGCATCGCGGCGCGTTCGAACATCACTTACAAGCTGCTCGTCAACGGCTCCATCGCCATGACCGGCGGGCAGGACATCGTGGGTGGCAAGGGTGTGCCGCAAATCATCGCCGAATTGCTGGCCGAGGGCGTGGCCAGGATCATCGTCACTACCAACGACCTCGAGCGCTACAAGGGTGTGCGGCTGCCGGCAGGCGTGGACCTGCGCCACCGGGACCGGCTGGACGAGGCGCAACGGGACCTGGCCAAGGTCAAGGGCGTGACGGTGCTGATCCACGACCAGCCGTGTGCGACCGAACTGCGCCGCAAGCGCAAGCGCAATCTGGCCGTCACGCCGGTGCAGCGCATGTTCATCAACGAACGTGTCTGCGAAGGCTGCGGCGACTGCGGCGAGAAGTCCAACTGCCTGTCGGTGCAACCGGTCGCGACGGAATTCGGGCGCAAGACGCGTATCCACCAGGCCTCCTGCAACAAGGACTACTCGTGCCTGCTGGGCGACTGTCCGTCGTTCGTCGAGGTGACCCCGGGCGCAGGCGCCGCGGGTGGCCCGGCCACTGCCACGCTCGAAGCCGATCGTCTGCCCCAACCGGTGCCGAAGGTGAACTCGGACGACTTCAACATGCGCATCACCGGAATCGGCGGAACCGGCGTGGTCACGACGGCGCAGGTCATCTCCACCGCCGCGACCATGGCCGGGTTGTTCATCCGCAGCTTCGACCAGTTGGGCATGGCGCAAAAAGGCGGCGCCGTGGTGTCCGACATCAAGTTTTCGCCCAGGCCGTTCGTCGGTGCGAACAAGGTCGAACCCGGCGAGTGCGACCTGTACCTCGGTTGCGACCTGCTGGTGGCGGCCAACGACGTCAACCTCTCGGCGGCATCGGCGGCGCGCACCATCGCGATCGTCTCGACCGCAAAAGTTCCGACCGGCCCGATGGTGACCAATGTCGCCCTGTCCTACCCGGACGTGGACGCAACGGTGGCGCGGATCCAGGCGACAAGCCGCGCCGCGGACAGCGCGTTTGCGGATGCGCGCGACATCGTGATTGCGCTGCTCGGTGACGACCAGTATGCGAACTTGTTCCTGGTCGGCATGGCCGTGCAGGCGGGTGCGCTCCCGATAGCCCCGGCATTGTTGGAAAAGGCGATCGAACTCAATGGCGTGTCGATCGAGCGCAACCTGCAGGCCTTCCGCCGCGGGCGCCAGCGAATTGCCGACCCGGCCGGCCTGGCAGCCGCGCTGCCGGCGTCCGCGGCCCCCAAGGCGGCGCCTTCCGCCGAGGCCATGCGCATCAGCTCCCTTGTGCAATCAGGTACCGACCAGACCCTGGCCGACATCGTGCTGCACCGCGTTGGCGAACTCATCGCCTACCAGAATGCCGCTTATGCCCAGCGCTACGCGGAGATGGTCGAGCAGTGCCGCGACCGGGAAGCGAGGGCCCTGGGGTCGTCCGGTGTTATCAGCCATGCCGCCGCGCGCAATCTTCACAAACTCATGGCCTACAAGGACGAGTACGAAGTGGCGCGTCTGTCCGTCGATCCGGCATTCGAGCAGACCCTCAGGCGCGAGTTCGGCGCGGGCACGCGTTATACGTTCAAGCTGCACCCGCCGATCCTGATCGCCATGGGGCTGAAGAACAAGATCAGTGTGGGTGCCTGGTTCAAGCCGGTGTTCCGCGCGCTGGTCGCCATGCGCTGCCTGCGTGGCACCTGGTTCGACCCGTTCGGCCACGACGAGGTGCGGCGTACCGAGCGCGCCCTTGTCGTCGAATATTCCAACGCGCTGGCCAGCGCGACCGGCGCATTGACCGCAGCCAACGCCGAAGCAGTGGCCCTGCTGGCGGGCTTGCCCGACGTCGTGCGCGGTTACGGCGACGTGAAGTTGAGGAACGTGGTGATATTCCGCAGCCAACTCGCGGACCGGTTGTCGGGCCTGGCCGGCAACGGCCGGGCAGATGGCGTACGGCCATGAGCACGGCTCGGCCATGCCTTGCGGCGACGAGAGACTGATATGCCGATCTTCATCATGCGCCGCGGCGCAGAGGCCCTGGTCACGCTGCTGGTGTTGACGATCGTGATCTTTGCGCTGGCGCGCCTGGCCGGGGACCCGGTACCGCTGGTGCTGGGGACCGACGCCACACCGGCCGATATCGAGTTCTACCGGCGTCAATACGGCCTCGACAAGCCCTTGGTGCTGCAGTACTTCACGTTCCTGCGCAACATCAGCCAGGGCGACTTCGGTATTTCATTCCGCTATCGCGTACCGGCCATCGGGCTGGTTCTGCCGGCGTTGTGGGCCACCTTCAAGCTGGTCAGCGTGGCCATGCTGCTGGCGGTGTGCATCGGCGTGCCGCTGGGTGTGTTGGGTGCCCTCAAGCCGCGCGGTCTGCTGTTCCGTTTCGTCGGCTGGTATGCCGCGTTGGGCGAGTCCATTCCAAGCTTCTGGTTCGCGCTGGTGCTGATGCTGGTGTTCGCGGTGACCCTGGGAGTGTTGCCTTCGTCCGGTTATGGCACCTGGCAGCATTTCGTCATGCCGGTGTGCACGCTGGCGCTGTTCTCGTCGGCGTCGCTGGCGGCGCTGACGCGCGCCAACATGGTCAGCGCGCTGCAAAGCGATTTCGTGAAGATGGAGCGCAACCTGGGTATGCCGGAGCCGCTGATCGTATTCAAGCACGCGCTGCGCAACGCGTCGTTGCCGATCATCACCTTCCTGGGCCTGCAGTTCGGCGTGCTGCTCGGTGGCGCGGTCGTGACCGAACGCGTCTTTTCCTGGCCGGGCATCGGCCAGGTGCTGGTCGAAGCCATCTTCACGCGAGACTACCCGATCATCCAGGCCGGTGTGCTGGTGACCGCCTTCTGCTTCATGTTGATCAACCTGCTGGTCGACGTGCTGGCCGGCGAACTGGACCCGAGGGTGCGCCAATGAATGGTGACATCGCAATTTCCGGCGGCAAGCCGGTGGGCTGGCTGCGCGAATCCGCGCGCGCTGCCGGCGTCTTCCTGACCGGCCCAGGCCGGCCGCCGAGGCTGGCCGCGCTGATGTGCCTGATCCTGCTGGTTTCCGCCGTTTTCGGAACGTCGATCACGCCGTATTCGGAAACCACGATCGACTTCGAATCCGTCATGATGCCGCCCGCGTGGCAGGCCGATGGTTCCTTGCGCCACCCGTTCGGCACCGACCAGCTCGGCCGCGACATCCTGAGCCGGCTGGTGGCGGGCGCGCAGGTGTCGATGATGGTGGCGACGGCCGCCGTGGTGGTCGGTGGCATTCTGGGCACCTTCATCGGACTTATTTCCGGCTACTTCGGCGGAATACTCGGCTCGGTGCTGTCGCGCATCACCGAGGCCTTTCTGGCCTTGCCGTTCATTCTGATGGCGCTGGCACTGGTGGCCGCCTTTGGGCCGGGTCTGCAGAACATCATCATCGTGATGATCCTGACCAACTGGGCGCGTTACGCCCGGCTGGTGCGCAGCGAGGTGCTGGGCATCAAAGAGCGCGATTTTGTGCTGCTGGCACGTATCGCCGGTGTGTCAAGGGTCATGATTGCCCTGCGCCATGTGTTGCCCAATGCGATCAACTCGGTGGCCATCCTGGCGATTCTCGATGTCGGGCGGGCCATGATGCTGGAGTCGGCCTTGTCCTTTCTCGGTCTCGGTGTGCAGCCTCCGAGTGTCTCCTGGGGTGTCATGCTGGCCGACGCCAAGTCGTTCATGGGGTTTGCCTGGTGGCTGGCGCTGTTTCCGGGTGTCGCCATTTTCCTGTCGGTGTTGAGCTTCAGTGCGCTGGGCGACTGGTTGCACACCAAGTTCGACCCGCGTACCGGTCTGTAGGGAAGGCCGCCATGACCTTGTTGTCCGTCCGCGACCTGAATGTGCAGTTCGGGCCCAAGGAACGCCCGATCGCAGCCGTGTCGAACGCCAATTTCAGCGTCGAGCGTGGTCAGATCGTGGGGGTTGTCGGGGAGTCGGGCAGCGGCAAGTCCACCATGTGCACCGCCGTCATGCGCTCGTTGCCGACGACCGCCCGGGTCAGCGGCGATATCCAGTTCGACGGCCAGGCGTTGTTTTCCCTGACGTCGGCGCAGATGCGGGAAATCCGCGGACGGGATCTGTCGATGATCCTGCAGAACCCGATGACCTCGCTCGACCCGATGTTCTCGATCGGCAGCCAGGCGCGCGAGGTGCTGCAGCTGCACGGCGCGGTGCGCCGTGCGACGGTGGGCGACGCGGTGGACCTGCTGCGCACGGTGCGCATCACCGCGCCCGAAATGCGTGTGCGGCAATACCCGCATCAGATGAGCGGCGGCATGAAGCAGCGCATTCTCACCGCGTTTGCCACCGCGTCCTCGCCCAAACTGCTGATTGCCGACGAACCGACGACCGCGCTGGACGCCACCGTCCAGGAAGAAATCCTGTCCCTGTTCTGGGAGATCCGCAATACCTCGAACGTGGCCATCATCATCGTGACGCACGACCTCAGCGTGGTGCACCGCATCAGCGACCGCACGCTGGTCATGTACGCCGGGCGAATCGTCGAGTCCGGGCCGACGCACGAGGTCTTTGCCGCACCACGGCATCCGTACACGCGCGGCCTGATCGGTTCCATGCCGCGCGTGGTCGAGGGCCGCGTGGAGCTCAACTCGATTCCCGGGCAGGTGCCGCGGCTGGACCAGCTGGGCAGCGGTTGTGCGTTTGCCGAGCGCTGCCAACATGCGACCGAGAAATGCAAGCAGCAACCGGTGTCGCGTCTGGTTGGCGAACACCACGAGGCCGCGTGTTGGCACGTCGACGCAACTGCCGGCCAGCCAGCAAACGCCAGCGCTGCGACCCGCGCGCCCGCGAACCCTGTCCTATAGGCCCTCCATGCCGGATTCATCCCCTTCATCCAGCACGCCGGCGCAGCGCGAAGCGCCGCTGATCGAGGCCAAGGGCCTGCGCAAGCGTTATCGCCTGAACCGCCAGCGGCTGTTCGAGCCGGCGCCGACGGTACAGGCGGTCGACGACGTGTCCTTCAAGGTCAC
>JANLQZ010000657.1:0-14368 GCA_031368125.1 Betaproteobacteria bacterium | reverse complement strand
CCGAGAGCCCAAGGCCGCATCTGATTCTCACAGTGGTTGTTGTCCAGGGCCACATTGCCATCGAGCAGAAAGCGCCCCAGTCCGTCCCAATGGTTCAAGCTGTAGTCGAGCGCTTTGGCGATCGAGCTGCCGTCGGGCACGCGCGTGCGCTCCAGTTGGAGCCACAGATGCAGCTGTTTCCACAATGGTTGGGATCGCTCCTGGCGCATCTCCAGGCGCCGCTGGCTGCTCAGTGCCCGGGCGTCGGCCTCGATTTTGTACATGGTCTGCTTGAACTTGAGTTCGCCCTGCAAGCGCACCAGCAATTCGCGCAGGCCCTGAACTGCATCGGGAGCAGTGTTCTGCACCCTGTCTGGTGCCGTTGGGCTATCGATCGTCGTGGTGTGCGTGCGGGCCTTCGAGCATGGGCCAAATTTACCTCGCGCGCACGCGCGAGCGAAGAGCGACTTTCCCCCATAGACAAACGCCAAAAATGTAGGGCCAAATCAAACAGACCCGAACCGATCAAATCACACCACGGTGATCGACTGCGCCTGCGGCGCACTCAGGCGTTGCCACGGCAGGCCGGCCACCAGCCAGTCGAACTGCTCGCGGGTCAGAGTCAGTGCGCCGGCATCCTCGCGTGGCCACGCAAAGCCGCCCGACTGCAGGCGCCGGGTGCACAGCCACATGCCCCGGCCATCGAAGACCAGCACCTTGAGCCGGTCGGCCCGGCGGTTGGCAAACACGTAGGCATGGTGGGCCTGCGCGCCCAGGGCAAAGCCGTGCACCACCTGGGCCAGCAGTTTGTCGATACCCCCGCGCAGGTCGCTGGCGCCCAGCGCCAGCCAGATGCTGTCGATGCGGATCATCGGCCGAGTTCACGCACCAGCGTGGCCAGTTCACGGGTATGGGCCAACGGCCAGTGCAGCTCAAACCGGGCGCCGCCAGAATTCACCTCGACGCGCACCGTCGTCGCCGCAGCACCTGACGCCACGTGGGCGGCCACGAAGCCGCTGGGTTTGCTCACCGGTGCCGACCACGCCCTCAAGCCGCGCCTGCCAGCGCCGGGAATGCGCGCACCAGCTTGCCAACGAACGCTCGGGCACGCCATTGGCCTGGGCCCACGCCTTGCTCTTCTGGCCAGAGGCCCGGTACGCCGCCACCACCTCCAGGCAGCGCTGCATTTGTTCTCGATCCATGTTCGTCTCGTCCTCTTGGTTGGTTGCCGAGGCACGAGGCTCGCAGTTTCAACCGGGGAAAGGAAGATGGGTTGCCGGAACGCTTACGCACTTGCCGCGGATTTGCCGCTGCACTGGACGGCGTCAAGCAGCATGTCCGGCGGTCAAGGTAATTGTCGCCGACCACCTGTCTGAGCTGGTATTGCCTGCGCTGGCGCATCGAAGACTGGCATCGGGTGCTCAAGAGCGGTTGCCGCATCGAGGATCTCGCGCACCGCAGCGCCGAGCGACTCGAGCGTGCCATTGCGATCAACCTGGTGATCGCCTGGCGCATCATGCTCATGACCTTGCTGGGACGGGCCTGCCCGGAACTTCCCGCCGAGGCGCTGCTGTCCGACATCGAGGTTACGGTGCTCAGCGCCTTCGCCAAACAAAACAGGATCAAGCCGCCTGCCAACCTGGGCGATGCGGTGCGATTGGTTGCCCGCCTGGGCGGCTATCTTGGTCGCAACAATGATCCGCCCCCCGGGCACCAGATCATGTGGCAGGGCTACGCGGTCCTGCAAATGATGTGCCGGGGTTTCTCTCTCAGGCCGCCGGATACAAGTTGAGAATACTTATGGGTAATGGGCAGGGCTAGCGCGCCGCGCACCCCGACATGATTCGCGCGATCTCTATCTCGCAGGAAGCGGCGCGAGCATCAAACAACATGTCGATCAGCCGGGATTCTCGTTCCCGGACTATGGCCAGGAACCCTTGTGCCCCATGTACGCGCTCGCCCATGCTCGCGAAAGTGTCGAAACCGACCTCCAAAAAATGCTGCAAGGCGCCCAAGCCCGCAGCGACCG
This sequence comes from Betaproteobacteria bacterium, assembly GCA_031368125.1. Taxonomy (GTDB): domain Bacteria; phylum Pseudomonadota; class Gammaproteobacteria; order Burkholderiales; family Burkholderiaceae_C; genus CAISIP01. Next base: position 12,360 of record JANLQZ010000657.1, on the reverse strand, counting down.
CAGGTCGGCGCATCATTTTTAGCATGAGGCGAAGCCCGGGTTTGCGGGTCAAGCGGTCCAACTCCGCTCCAATCGCCAGTACAACGCGCAATTGTGAAGTACGGTCCTCGCGCCGACCAACGTCCCGCCACGCCCAAACATAGCGTTTCGCCTCACATGAATCTGCGGGTAATGCTCCGATTAGCCATGCCTGCGCCATGGCATGGTCGAGATCTTCACTCAACCCATGAAGTTCGGCCAGTGAAACCGCCGTCGCTAGCGCAGCCTTTGGCAATAGACGCTGAAGCGCGCCCGCGATCCGGGAAAACTGCGCGTCGCGCTGTTCGTAGTTGGTTTCACCGTACAACTCGTCCAGAAAGAACCGTGCAGCCGCTCCATAGTCGTCGCCTGCGATCAGGTCGGCATAGGTGGATGCGAATCGTCTGGATTGAATCTGCTTGATTTGTCGAACCGCCCCACCCAGCGCGGGGTTGCCAGACGCAAGTTTGCGAAGTCGCGCCACCTGCGCGACGGCATGCCGAATCGTCTCTGCTGCGTCCATGTTGTGATCGAGTCTAACTTGGCGTGGGGCGCAGCTATGAATCGGTGCGGCAGGTCGCAACCCCTGCGTTTCGCAGGCCCAGTGGTTACCCGATTTGATTTGACGTCGCGGCATTTGCGCGTTTTGGTGAACTGTTTTTGCCACAGACCGTTGCTGACGGGGCGCGCGTTGCACTTGTAGCAGCCAATGAGCGTAGCGCCGCGCCGATCGCGCCAGCGCCACAGCTTGCTCGCGCCGCGTGTGGTGCGTGGCGCAGCGACGGTCTTGGGTCCGGGGGGCACCATGTCAATTGAAAACAGGATGTTCGAGAAGTGCCAGTGCACACTTACATGTTCTTCTGGCGGCCGTGATTCTTGAGGTGGATGTCGAGTCCAGGCCGCGGATTTCGGCATCGTATTGGGCCTTGCCCTCTATTTCAGGTGCCCTTGTCAGTCGTTTGTGGTTGGTGAGTCTAGGGAAAACCCTTATATTGAACTTATGAACGAACAAATAGATTTATCTAGGCCTTCTGCTGACGCTACGCTGACTCACACGGCGGTGTCTGCCAACACCAGCGCTGGCAAGTCACCGAATGATCGCACCCCGGTCATGGTGCCGATTCGGTCCCTGGGCAGCAACCACCGCACGCGCATCGCGGCACACCTGCTCGGCCTCGATCCGGCAGACCGGTACTTGCGCTTCGGTTATGCGGCCAGTGATGAACACATACAGGCCTACGTCGACGGGCTTGATTTTGTACGCGACGAGATTTTTGGAATCTACAACCGGCAGTTGGAACTTATTGCCGTGGCGCACCTGGCTTATCCATCGAAACAGAGCTTCGAATCGTGTGCCGAGTTCGGGGTGTCGGTGCTCAAGACCGCGCGCGGACGTGGATTTGGTGCCCGACTCTTCGATCGGGCGGCCATGCATGCCCGGAACGACGGCATCAGCCAGATGTTCATTCATGCCCTGAGTGAGAATTCGGCGATGCTCAAAATTGCCAGGAGCGCCGGAGCCATAGTACAACGCGATGGTTCCGAGACCGAGGCGTACCTCTTGCTGCCGGTTGCGACGCTCGATTCGCGCATGACCGAAATTGTCCAGGAACGCATGGCGCAGGCGGACTACCGATTGAAAGCCCAAGCCAAACAATTCTGGAGTTTTCTGGCCAACCTTCAGCAAGCGCGCTGCGGGACCCGCACACCAGAACAACCGTAGGACGCCAGAGGCGCGTTAGACAGGCGCTGACGAGCGGCATTGCCGATCGTTGCGGCGATCCGCTATCCTTGGAGGTTCCTCAACAACGGTGTGCCCCGCCCATCCTGGCCGTGTCTGACCCCCACCCCGCGCGACATCTGGACAAAGAAGACAAGCGCACTTTCCTGCAAAAACTTGCGGAGTTCATCCATCCTGGCCCTGACTCCACCGCCGAACTGATCGAAACGCTCGCCGACGCGGAGGACAACAACGTCATTGGAGCCGAGTCCCGTTTCATGCTTGAGGGCGTGCTGCGCATGGCGGAGATGTCCGCCGGCGACGTGATGGTGCCCTCCACCCGCATGGACCTTGTCGACATCAGCGCCGCTCCGGACGACCTGTTGCAGGTCGTGATCAACACAGCGCATTCCCGATTCCCCGTCTACGATGGCGAGCGGGAGAACATCATTGGCATTCTGCTGGCCAAGGATCTGCTGAAGCTGCAGCGCGCACCCGAGTTCAATATCCGGGCCTTGCTGAGACCGGCGGTCTTCGTTCCTGAGAGCAAAGGGCTGAACGACCTGTTGCGGGAGTTCCGCGGCAACCGCAATCACCTGGCAATCGTGATCGACGAGTTTGGCCGAGTTGCCGGGCTGATCACGATTGAAGACGTGCTAGAACAAATCGTGGGTGAGATTGAAGACGAGTTCGACATTGCCGAAGACGAGGGCGACATCTTCGGACTGGCCGACCGCAGCTACCGGGTGAGTGGTGACACCTCGATCGAACGCGTCGAGGACGCGTTCGGCCTGCGCATAGTGGAGTCGGACCAGGAGCGGGAATTCGACACCATTGGCGGGCTGATCGCCCATGAGATTGGGCATGTGCCCAAACGCGGCGAACAGCACGTGCTGGCCGGGCTGGTCTTTGTGGTGCTGCACACCAAGGGCGGTGCCGTGAAGTGGTTCAAGGTGTCGCCTCTCGTGCCCTGAGTCTTTCCGATTGCCGTTGTCCATCCCCATCGCGATCGTCGCGGGGCTGCTCCACGCGGCCTCGATGGCGACACCATGGGACCGGCAACCGGCGGGGTGGCTGCAATTGCTGGCCCTCGGAACGTTCGCGTGGCTGCTGGACCGTTGCGCCCGGCCATCGCGCGCTGCGTTGTTGGGCTGGTTGTTTGCCACGGCGTGGCTTGCAGGCACATTCTGGTGGCTGTTTGTGGCAATGCACACCTACGCCGGCCTTGCTGCGCCGGTCGCAGCTGCGGCGGTACCGGCGCTGGCCGCGGTACTGGCGCTGTATTACGCCGCGGCCAGCGCCGCCTTTGTGCAGCTGGCGCCCTCCAACCGCATCCTGGCAGGTGTCCTGTTTGCCGCGCTGTGGCTGCTGGCCGAACTCGCACGCGGGGTCTGGTTCACCGGCTTTGGCTGGGGAGCCGCAGGGTATGCCCACATCGGGGGGCTGGCAGTGTCCGCCAAATACATCGGGGCCTATGGTGTTGCCGCGCTGGCCGCCTTCGTGGCCTACCTGTTCGCGACGGCGCTGCGGCGGCCGCTGTCCGTCCACGGTTTCCGACCACTGGGTTTGGCGGTCGCCATCGTCGCATTGATGGCATGGTCACCCGGAAATTTCACCACTGCCGGTCGGTCGACGCGCGTGGCGCTGCTCCAGGGCAACATTCCCCAGGACGAGAAATTCCAGCCTGGCACTGGCGTGGCCGATTCGCTGCGCTGGTACGGCGAGCAGATGCAGGCGGCCACGGCGCCCCTGGTGATCGCGCCCGAGACGGCAATTCCCTTGCTGCCGCAACAACTCCCGCCACAGTACTGGGCCGCGCTGGAACAACGTTTCAAGACCGGTTCCCAGGCGGCGCTGGTCGGTATTCCACTGGGCAGCGCTGCCGCCGGGTACACCAACTCGGTGGTCGGGCTGAAGGCCGGCGCCAGCCCAGCCGGCGTGACGGAGCTTTACCGCTATGACAAACACCATCTGGTGCCGTTCGGTGAATTCATCCCACCGTTCTTTCGCTGGTTTACCGAAATGATGGAAATACCGCTGGGTGATTTCAATCGCGGCTCGGTCGGACAGCCGTCATTTGAATGGCAAGGCCAGCGGTTGGCGCCGAATGTGTGTTACGAAGACCTGTTCGGCGAAGAACTGGGCGCGCGATTCATCGACCCGGCCGCGGCCCCGACGATTTTTGTCAACCTCAGCAACATCGGCTGGTTTGGCAACACCGTGGCGATCGACCAGCACCTGAACATATCGCGGATGCGGGCACTGGAGTTCGGGCGGCCTTTCATTCGGGCGACCAATACCGGCGACACGGTCATCATCGACCACACGGGGCGGATTACGCATGCCTTACCCCGCTACACCCGCGGTGTCCTGTTGGGCGAAGTGCAGGGTCGCAACGGTGTGACCCCTTTCGCCTGGTGGGTCGCACGATTTGGCCTGTGGCCGTTATGGTTGGCGGCTTGCCTCGTGGTGGTGCTGGCATGGGCAGCGCGGCTCGGGCGACACCGCGTCCCCGGCTGAAGCGGCCTGCGCTCGCGGGCAGAACCCGGCATGCGCGTTGTGGGGTGGGCAGTCCCGCAGCCGCCGGTCGCCGGGCGGGTCAGCGCAATTGCGCGCTGGCGTTGCGCAGGCGCATCGCCGTCTCGCGCACCGGCAGTTGATGGCACACGGGCATCGACCGGAAGCCCCGTAAAATCAAGACTCTGACTGGCTTCCAGCCGCCGCTGGTGGCGCGCTGCGCCGAAGCGTGGTGCACATGGTTGCCAGCATTGGCCGCACGAATTCCGCAATCGGGCGGCTACAACTTCCACCGGCAAACCATGCTGACATTCCAACAAATCATTTTGAAGCTGCAGTCCTACTGGGATGCCCAGGGTTGTGCCTTGTTGCAGCCCTATGACATGGAGGTCGGTGCCGGAACCTCCCACACCGCCACGTTCCTGCGGGCCATCGGGCCCGAGCCCTGGAAGGCGGCGTACGTGCAGCCAAGCCGCCGTCCCAAGGATGGCCGTTACGGCGAGAACCCGAACCGGCTGCAACACTATTACCAGTACCAGGTGGTCATGAAACCGGCGCCAGCCGACATACTGGACCTGTACCTTGGTTCGGTGCAGGCGTTGGGGCTGGTTCTGAAAAAAAACGATGTCCGCTTCGTCGAGGACGACTGGGAAAACCCCACCCTGGGCGCCTGGGGACTGGGGTGGGAGGTCTGGCTCAATGGCATGGAGGTAACCCAGTTCACCTACTTCCAGCAGGTCGGAGGCATCGATTGCAGACCCGTCACCGGTGAGATCACCTATGGGCTGGAGCGGTTGGCGATGTACCTGCAGGAAGTCGACAACATCTACAAGCTGCAATGGACCGAGGGACTCACCTATGGCGATGTGTACCTGCAGAACGAAAAGGAACAGTCGGCCTACAACTTCGAGCACAGCGATGTCGCATTCCTGTTGACAGCCTTCGCCGCCCATGAAAAGCAGGCCGCCTACCTGATCGGCCAGCAGCTCGCGTTGCCGGCCTATGAACAGGTGCTCAAGGCGGCGCACAGCTTCAACCTGCTCGACGCACGTGGCGCCATCAGCGTCACTGAACGCGCGGCCTACATGGGGCGTATTCGCCATCTGGCGCGCGCAGTGGCGCAAGCTTATTTCGAAAGTCGCGAGCGGCTCGGCTTTCCCCAGGCGCCGCGGGAATGGGTTGAACAAATGACGAAGAAGGCAGCATGAGCCCCGTGGACAACCCTGCCCCTCGGCAGTTCGACGTCCCTCCAATACGGGGAGGATGCCTGATGAGCGCCGCGCCGGGCCGCCCCCAAGCCAGCTCGCACCGCAGCTCGGAGAGCGAAGGTACCCCTGTGAGCGCCGCGCCGGGCCGCCCCCAAGCCAGCTCGCACCGCAGCTCGCAGAGCGAAGGTACCCCTGTGAGCGGCGCTGACGGAACAACAATGACAACCCACAACCTGTTGGTGGAATTGCTGGTCGAGGAACTGCCGCCCAAATCGCTCGAAGCCCTGGGCGACGCGTTCAGCCGCACATTGACGCGGGGCCTGCTGGAACACGGCCTCATCACCGGCCAGGCCGGCCATACCACCTTTGCTTCTCCGCGGCGCCTGGCGGTACATGTGCGCGATGTCGCGGCCCGTGCCGCAGACAAGGCGCAGGCGCAAAAACTGATGCCCGTGGGCGTCGGTCTCGACGCCTCGGGGTCCGCCACGCCCGCCTTGCAGAAGAAGCTGCTGTCCATTGGTGCCGACGCGTCGGTGCTGCCGCGCCTGCGCCGGGCCATGGACGGCAAGGTCGAAGCCTTGTTCCTGGACAGCGTGTCCAAAGGCGCAACACTCGCAGAAGGCTTGCAGCAAGCCCTGACCGACGCCATCGCCAGGCTGCCGATTGCGAAGGTCATGACCTACCAGCTGCAGGCCGGATGCGATCACCCGGGCTGGAGCAGCGTCAGTTTTGTGCGGCCGGCCCATGGCCTGGTGGCGCTCCATGGCGCCGAGGTGGTGGCCGTGCATGCGCTGGGCCTGCAGGCTGGCGGCACCACACTGGGGCACCGCTTCGAGGCGCGCGTGGCCCCGGTGGTGCTCGCGCACGCCGATGACTATGCCGCCGCACTCGCGCGCGACGGGGCGGTAATTGCCAGCTTCGGCGAACGCCGTGCAGAAATCGTCCGCCAGCTCGATCTGGCATGTGTGCGCCTCGGCGGCGCAGTGCAGGTGGAGCCCGATGCGGCGCTGCTGGACGAAGTCACGGCGCTGGTCGAGCGGCCGAATGTGCTTGCGTGCGCCTTCGAAGAGCAGTACCTTGAAGTCCCGCAGGAATGCCTGATCCTGACGATGAAGGCCAACCAGAAATACTTCCCTTTGCTCGACGCCGGCGGCAAGCTGACCAACCGGTTCCTGGTGGTCAGCAACATCTGCCCGTCCGACTCCAGCGCTGTCGTCGGCGGAAATGAACGCGTGGTGCGTCCACGGCTGGCCGACGCGCAGTTCTTTTTCGACCAGGATCGACGCAAGACGCTCGAATCGCGCACGGCGGCGCTCGACCAGGTGGTCTACCACAACAAACTGGGCTCCCAGGGTGAACGGACGCAGCGCGTGCGCGCGATTGCTCGGGTGATCGGTCAACAGTTGGGGGGAGAGCAACTCGCGCTTTCGGCAGACACCGCGGCACGACTGGCCAAGACCGATCTTCTGACCGATATGGTGGGGGAGTTCCCGCAGCTGCAGGGAATCATGGGCGGCTACTATGCCCGCCATGACGGACTCGGTGACGCGGTCGCGCGGGCGATTGAAGACCACTACAAGCCGCGTTTCGCGGGGGACGAACTGCCGCGCGATGCCGCTGGCGTGGTTGTGGCGCTGGCAGACAAGCTCGAAACGCTGGTCGGCATGTTCGGCATCGGCAACCTGCCCACCGGCGACAAGGACCCGTTCGCATTGCGCCGCCATGCGCTGGGGGTGGTGCGCATGCTGGTCGAGCGCGCCCTGCCGCTGCCATTTCACAGCCTGACCCGGGCCGGTTTCGCGGCTTTCCCTCCCGGGCTGCTGCAGGACCAGTGCGTCGCACTCGACGAGTTCCTGGTCGAGCGCCTCAAGGGTTACCTGCGCGACAGCGGGTTTTCCGCGGCCGAGGTCGATGCCGCGATCTACGCCCGGCACATGACCGAATGGGCGAGCATCCCCAAGCGCCTGGCTGCCGTGCGCGCCTTCGCGACCCTGCCCGAAGCGCCCGCCCTGGCCGCTGCCAACAAGCGTATCGGCAACATCCTCAAGAAGGCGCTGGACGTTGACCCGCATGTGAGCGAAATTCTGCTCAGGGAAGCAGCCGAGATGGCGCTGTATGCGGCCATGCAGCAGGTGGCGCCCAAGGCCGACGCGCAATTCGAAGCCGGCGACTACACGGGTTCGCTCCAGACACTGGCCGCGTTGCGCGCGCCGGTGGATGCCTTCTTCGACAACGTGATGGTCAATGCCGAAGAAATCGACCTGCGTCTGAACCGGCAGGGTTTGCTGCGGAGCCTGCACAACGCCATGAACCGCGTGGCCGACCTGTCCAGACTCGCCCATTGAGCGTCCACGCCATGAAACTCGTCATCCTCGACCGCGACGGAACCATCAATGAGGAAAGCGCGGAACTGGCCGATTCGCCCGAAGCCTGGCAGCCGTTGGGCGGCGCGCTGGACGCCATCGCCAGGCTCAACCATGCCGGCTGGCACGTGGTGATTGCGTCCAACCAGGCCGGTCTCGGGCGCGGGTTGTTCGAGGTCGCCACGCTCAACGCGATCCAGGCCAGGATGCACAAGATGCTCGCCGCCGCTGGCGCGCGGGTGGACGCCATCTTTTATTGCCCGCACGCGCCCGATGAGGGCTGCCATTGCCGCAAGCCCGAGCCGGGCCTGTTCGAGCAGATCGGTGAACGTTTTGGGGTCGAACTCAAAGGCACACCAGCGGTCGGCGATGCACTCGACGACATGCTTGCAGCGGCGGCGGCAGGATGCGAGCCGCACCTGGTGTTGACAGGGCAGGGCGCGGAGTTCCGCGGGCGGACCTTGCCCGACACCTTTCCGGTCGGCACCCGGGTGCATGCGGACCTCGCGGCATTTGCCGAGTTCCTCGTGACCCGCGTGGAGCCGAGCAAAACGACACCCGCGTTTTGAGCGAGCACACCAGCAGGCGGTCGATGCCGGGGCCGCCCAGGCCCTCCGCGATTTCCCTGGCGCGCTCCGTGCTGCACATGGTGTGGATGCTGGTCACGGTGGTGCCGTGGGGCATCATCATGGTGCTTGCGTCGGTGCGGGTGCGCGGGACGGCGCTGTGGTGGATGGCGGTGCGCTGGCTCGGGTGGGTCATCGGCGGCGCGCGTGTGTTGCTGGGCATACAGGTACGCGTGACGGGCATGGACAACCTGCCCGACGGTGCGACCAGCCCGGCCGTGTTGCTGGTCAAGCACCAGTCCACGCTGGAGACCTTCCTGCTCCCCACGCTGATGCCGCATCCGCTGGCCTATGTATTCAAGAAGGAACTGCTCTACGTGCCTTTTTTTGGCTGGGCCATGGGGCGGCTGGACATGATCCATATCGACCGCGGGCAACGCGCGCGCGCCTTCAGCAAGGTGGTGGCGCAAGGCAAGCTGCTGCTGGCCCAGGGCATCTGGATCATCATGTTTCCCGAAGGCACACGTATCGCCCGCGGCAAGAAGGGCGTCTACAAATCGGGCGGCACGCGCCTGGCGATTGAAACCGGTGCGCCGGTGATCCCGATCGCCGTCTCCAGCGCCAAGTGTTGGCCGCGCAAGGCGTTCGTCAAGACACCCGGTATCGTCGATGTGTCGATTGGCAAACCCATTTCCAGCCACGGGCGCCAGCCGGACGAACTCATGCGCGAAGTCGAGGCCTGGATCGAAACCGAGATGCGCCGGCTCGATCCCGAGGCATACCAATAGGTCCCGCCCCGATGCATCGGCTGCTGCAACTGACGCTGGACCTGTTTGCGCCGCAGGAACCGGCGCCGCCCGCGCCCGCCGGGTACGACAGCCCGGTGACGGGCGACGAGCCGTTGGCGCCAGCCGTCTTCCGCCATCCGCGGGCCAACCGCGAAGCCCGCCTCGGCGACGCCATCGTGGCCTATGAGTTCGTGCGTGGCAAACGCCGCACGATCGGTTTTGCGGTCGGCCCGGACGGGTTGGTGGTGCGCGCGCCCCGATGGGTGACGCAGCGCGAAGTGCAGGTGGCGCTGCTCGAAAAATCGTCCTGGATCGTCAAGAAGCTGGGTGAATCGCGCGAGCGCCATGCGCGGCTGGCATCCGCCCGCATCGAGTGGAAGGACCGCACCGTGTTTCCGTTTCTGGGCCAGCCGCTGGTCGTGGTGCTGGACCCGACCCACGCATTTGGCGCCGCCAGCGCGGTGTTGCGCACCGATACGTCTGCCCTGCCCGGTGTGCCGCAACTCAGCCTGCACCTCGGGTTGCCCCGGCAGGCGAGCGCCGACCAGATCCGCGACGCGGTGCAGGCCTGGCTGATGCGCCAGGCCAAACGGGTGTTCACCGAGCGGCTGGACCACTTCGCGCCGCTGCTGCAGGTGCAGTGGCGCAAGCTGTCACTGAGCAGCGCCGGCACGCGCTGGGGCAGCGCGCGTTCCGACGGCTCGATCCGCCTGCACTGGCGCCTGGTGCATTTTCGGGTCGGCGTGATCGACTACGTCGTGGCACACGAATTGAGTCACCTGCGGGTGATGGACCACAGCCCGCGATTCTGGGAAACCGTGCGCGCCGTGGTTCCGGATTACGCCGAGCTGCGGGTGCAACTCAAGGACGAAGCCGTGCCGCAATGGTCGTGAGCCGGACGCCGGGTGGCCGGCGCCGACCTGCTGGCGGCCGTCAGGTGGCCGAAAACCGGTAGACGCCATCACTCCCGCGCTGGCGCGAGATCTTGCCTTCGAACCACAGCGCATGCAGGTGCGCCACCGCCTCGCCCATCGCGAACGTGGTCTGGTGCAGGTCGAGTGGGCGCTTGAACATAACGGGCAGCACTTCCGCCGCGCTGGACGGGTTCTGCGTGCACAACTGCATCACTTCGGCCAGCCGGTCGCGATGGTGGTCGTGTAATTGCCCGATGCGTATGTGCAATCCGGTGAAGGGCTTGCCGTGGGATGGCAGCGTGAGCGTGTCTTCTGGCAAGGCGCGGAACTTGTCGATCGAATCGAGGAACTGCTTGAGCGCGTTCGCCTCCGGTTCGACTTCGTAGACGCTGACGTTGGTCGAGATGCGCGGCAGCATCATGTCCCCGCCGATCAGCATCCGGGTCGCGGCGCAATACAGCGAAATATGCTCGGGCGCGTGGCCGTGTCCGCTGATACACGCCCATTCGCGCCCGCCGATGGTCAGAACCTCGCCGTCCATCATGCGCCGGTAATGCCGCGGCACCGCGGGAACGAGGCTCGGGAAATAACGTTCGCGGGCCTTGATCTGCGCTACCGTTCCGGTGTCGTTGAGGCCGTGCGAGGCGAAGAACAAGGCGGCTGCCTCACCGCCGAAAGCGGTCGGCCCCAAGGCACCCAGCCGCGCGACGTTGTAATCGGTGGCGCTGATCCACAGGCGCACATCCCAGCGTTCACACAACCAGTAGGCCAGGCCGATATGGTCGGGATGCATGTGGGTCACGATCACCCGCAGGATCGGCAGCCCCTGGAGTTCGGTGGCGAAGATCTGCTCCCATTGGGCCTTGGATTCGTCCCTCGAGATGCAGCAGTCGACCACGCTCCAGCCCTGGCGGCCATCGATTTCGTCGCGCAGCAACCACAGGTTGATATGGTTCAGTGCAAACGGCAGCGACATGCGGATCCACCGCACGCCCGGCGCCACTTCCATTGTTGTGCCCGGCGCCGGCATGGTCTCCCCCAGCGGGTAGCGGAGCTGCATTTCAAGTTCGTTCATGGTGGCTGCCTGGGGTGTTTGACGTTTACGTAAACGTAAGATGTAATGTCGCCATTGTATGGACCGGCCCGGATCGGCCGTGTCACGTGCGTATTGCGGCCACTCCGACTCCCCACCTACCACCATGGCCACCCACTACACCATCAGCGACCTGGCGAAAGAGTTCGATCTGACCACGCGCGCGATCCGTTTCTACGAAGACTTGGGTCTGCTGCAACCCGAGCGGTCCGGCGCCGCAGGGCGCAGCCGCGTGTACAGTGCCCGCGATCGCACCCGGCTCAAGCTGACGCTGCGCGCCAAGCGGCTCGGCCTTTCGCTGACCGAGGCGCGGGAAATCATCGACATGTACGACAGTCCGCGCGACACCGGGCCGCAGCTAAGGAAGTTTCTGGCCGTGCTGGCAGCCCACCGCCTGGCCCTCGAGGAACAGATGGCGGACCTCGTGGCCAACCTGGACGAGGTCAAGGCGCACGAGAAGGAGGCCCGGGCCCTGCTGGCGCGCTCCGAGAAGGCAGCCGGGAAGGACGAAAACCCGGCCGGCCACGTGGCGCGGTGAGCCCGCTGGCGGCGCGGTCGTGCGGCTGGCCAACCTGGCCGGGAGCGCCGCCTTGACAAAATCGACGGGGATTCGGCGCCGAACCCGCGCATAATTGACGTTTACGTAAACGTCAACCAATTTTGGCCCCATGCGGACCGGCCCACGCCCCATGCCACCAGTCACCGAGCATCCGGAATTGCACCAGCGCGTGCTAGAAAGTTTCCTGCGCCAGGGCATGATGGCCCACCTCGGCGCGCGCCTGGTGCGCGTCGCGCCGGGGTTGTGCGAGGTGGCTTTGCCGTATTCGGACCGGGTCGTGCAGCAACAGGGTGGATTTCATGGCGGCGCCGTGGGTGCGTTGGCGGACATCGCTGGCGGTTACGCAGCGCTGACCGTGATCGCGCCCGGGCTGGAGGTCACGACGGTCGAGTTCAAGATCAACTTCCTCAGCGCCCACCAGGGTGGCAGCCTGCACGCTACCGGGCGGGTTGCCAAGGCGGGAAAACGCATCATCGTGACCACGGCGGAGGTGGTGCATGTGGCCGCCGACGGGACAATCAGCGACTGTGCCGTGATGCAGCAGACACTGGTGCCCGTGACCAAGGTTTATTGACATCCCGATACCATGGGAGCCGGCCGCGTGGCCGCGAACG
>JANLQZ010000639.1:0-1966 GCA_031368125.1 Betaproteobacteria bacterium | reverse complement strand
ATCGCCGGCCCCATGCTGAACGTGGCCAGCTGGATTTCGCAGGCCCGTTGCAGCGTCCACAACACCGCGAAGGTCCGCGGCAGTGTCCGGCTCCACGCCAGCAGGCCGTGGTTGCGCAGGATCACGGCCGGCTTGTCGCCGATGCTCGACAGCAGGCGCGGCGCCTCGTCGGCGTGGATCGTGATGCCTTCGAAATCATGGTAGGCCAGCATGCCGTGCAGTTGCGCGCTGTAGAAGTTGGTCTGCCGCAGGCCCCCTTGCAGGCAGGCGACCGCCACACCGGCGGTGGTGTGCGTGTGCATGACGCAATGCGCATCCGGCAGCGCGTCGTGGATGGCCGAATGGACCGTGAAGCCGGCCGGGTTGACGCGGTAGGTCGAGCCGTCCAGCACCGTGCCCTGCACATCGATCCGCACCAGGTTGCTGGCCGTGACCTCGCTGTAGTGCAGGCCGAACGGGTTGATCAGGAACTGCTTGGCGCCGCCGCTCACCGTGGCCGGCAGGCGAACGGTGATGTGGTTGTAGATCATCTCGGTCCAGCCGAGCAGCGCGAACACGCGGTAACAGGCCGCGAGTTCGACCCGCGCGCGGCGTTCGTCGGGGTGCATGGCATCGTTCATCGTGCGCTCCTCATCCATAGGTCTTGTCGGACGATGCGGCCGGGCTCGCCGGCATGGCGCCTTGCCTGAACTGGCCCAGCAGCGACGCCAAGCCGCGGATCAGCAGCTGGGTGTCCAGGCCGACGGCCACAAACGTGGCGCCCAGCGCCAGGTAGTGCTTGGCCAGTGCCGTGTCGGCGCTCAGGATGCCGGCGGCCTTGCCGGCGCGCGTGATGCGGGTTATGGCGTCCGCGATCGCGGTCTGCACCTCCGGGTGCCCCGCGTTGCCGACATAACCCATCGAGGCCGACAGGTCGGACGGCCCGATGAACACACCGTCGACACCGTCAGTGGCCACGATGGCGTCCAGGTTGGACAACGCCAGCCGGGTCTCGGCCTGCACCAGCAGGCAGACCTGCGCATTGGCCTCCAGTGCATAGTTGGGATAACGCCCCCAGCGCGAAGCGCGCGCGCCGGCCATGCCGCGTATCCCGTCGGGCGGGTAACGGCAGGCCTGTACCAGCGCGCGCGCCTGTTCGGGTGTATCGACCATCGGCACCAGCAGGGTCTGCACACCGAGGTCGAGGTACTGTTTGACCAGTGCGCTGTCACCCACCGGCAGGCGGCACACGGGTTGGCTGGGATAAGCGGCGATGGTCTGCAACTGCGCCAGGATGCTGCGCAGGTCGTTGGGCGCATGTTCGCCGTCGATCAGCAGCCAGTCGAAACCGGCGCCGGCGCAGAGCTCGGTGCTGTAGGGGTTGGCCATGCTGACCCACAGGCCGATCTGGGCCTGCCGGTTGCCGAGCGCCTGTTTGAAGGTGTTGACGGGTGTTTGCATGCTTGTCTTTCTGGTCGAGAAGGCCGGGTATGACGCTGCTGCCACTGCGCCGTGCCACGGCCCGATTTCAGGTGAAGCGAAAGGCGATCGAGCCCAGCGGCCCGTAGTCGGCATGGAAAGTATCACCGGCCACGGCGTTGACAGGACGGGTGAACGAGCCGCTCAGCACGATCTCGCCCTGGTCGAGGAACTCGCCCCAGGGCGCCAGCTTGTTGGCCAGCCAGGCCACGCCGGTGGCGGGATGGTTGAGCACCGCGGCCGCGACGCCGGACTCCTCGATCACGCCGTTCCTGTACAGCAGCGCGCTGACCCAGCGCAGGTCGACGGCATTCGGTCTGACCGGCCGCCCGCCGGTGATGATGCCGGCGTTCGCCGCGTTGTCGGCGATCGTGTCGAACACCTTGCGCATGGCCTTGGTATGGCGGTCGAACTGCTCGATGCGCGCGTCGATGATTTCGATCGCCGGCACCACGTAATCGGTCGCGTCGAGCACGTCGAAGATCGTGACACCGGGGCCCTGCAGGCG
>JANLQZ010000600.1:0-2419 GCA_031368125.1 Betaproteobacteria bacterium | reverse complement strand
AGCCGCTGGTCGCGCACCACCATGTCGCCACCTTCGACCAGTGTCAGGCCGAGGTAACGGGCCAGGTAGGCGTGTTCGAAATAGGTTTCGTTGTAGGGGCCGGGCGTGAGCAATGCGATGTGCGCGTCGCGGCCGCCCGGGCTCATGGATTTCAGGTTGTCCATCAAGGCGCGGTAGGTGCCGGCCACACGCTGCACCTGCATGGTCTCGAATGCGCGCGGAAACAGGCGCGACACGGCCAGCCGGTTCTCCAGCAGGTAACCGAGCCCCGAGGGCGCCTGGGTGCGCTGGGATACCAGCCACCAGTTGCCGTCGGGTCCGCGCGCCAGGTCGAACGCGGCGATATGCAGATGGGTGCCGCCCACGGGCGCGGCCCCATGCATGGAGCGCAGGTAGCCGGGGTGGCCCTGCACCAGCGCCGGCGGCAACAGCCCGCGCGCCAGCAACTGCTGCGGCCCGTAGACATCGGCCATCACCTGGTCGAGCAGCCGCACGCGCTGCAACACACCGGCCTCGATCTGCTGCCAGTGCGCGGGCGTGACAATCAGCGGGAACAGGTCGAGCGCCCATGGGCGCTGCGGGCCGCCCGCGTCGGCGTAGACGTTGTAGGTCACGCCGTTGTCGCGAATCTGCCGCTCCAGGTTTGCGGCGCGGTGGTTGAGGTCGCCCAGGCCGTCGGAGCCCAGGTGGGCGAAGAACTGCGCCCACTGCGGGCTGATCCCGCGCACCGGTTCCGCGCTGCCAACGGCGCCTTCACCGACCGCGGCCGCCGCCGCCGCTGGGGCACCGTGCAACTCGTCGAAATGGCCGGCCGCCGCCGGCGCCGCCAGCGGCGCATGGACCTGGGACGCCTGGTCGGCTTGGATCGAGGAGTTCACTGTCGCGCGGCGCCAGCCGGCATCAGGACGTACGCCGCAGGTCGAGCGTGAACGGGAACTCGCGGCTGGCCGCCACCTTGATGCTGGCCGGCGGCACCCGCAGTTCGCCCGGTGTGTGGCCCATCGCCACGAAACGCGACAGGCGCCGGCTCTGTGCCTCATAGGAATTGACCGGGAAACTCTCGTAGCTCAGGCCGCCCGGGTGCGCCACATGGTACTGGCATCCGCCGAGCGAGCGCTGCATCCAGGTGTCGACGATATCGAAGGTCAGCGGCACGTGGGTGCCGATCGACGGATGCAGAGCGGAAGGCGGGCTCCAGGCCTTGTAACGCACACCCGCAACGAATTCGCCGACGGTGCCGGTAGGTTGCATCGGCAACGCCCGGCCGTTGCAGGTGACGACGTAGCGGCTGTCGTTGAGGCCGGTGGCGCGCACTTCCATGCGCTCCAGCGACGAGTCGACATAACGCGCCGTGCCACCCGGTGCACCTTCTTCGCCCATCACGTGCCACGGCTCGAGCGCATTGCGCAGCGTCAGTTCGATACCGCCCGACTGCACACTGCCCAGCAGCGGGAAACGGAATTCGAGGTGCGGGGCGAACCAGGACCGGTCGAACGCGTACCCTGCGGCGCGCATTTCGTCGACCACGTCTTCGAAATCCATCCGGATGAAGGTCGGCAACAGGAAGCGGTCGTGTAATTCGGTGCCCCAACGGCTGGCGCCGGCACGGTAGGGAGTCTTCCAGAACCTGGCCACCATGGCGCGCAGCAGCAGCTGTTGCGCAATACTCATGCGTGCGTGCGGCGGCATCTCGAACGCCCGTAGTTCGAGCAGGCCCAGGCGCCCGGTGGCGGAGTCGGGCGAGTACATCTTGTCGATCGAGAACTCGCTGCGGTGGGTGTTGCCGGTCACGTCGATCAGCACGTTGCGCAGGGTACGGTCGACCAGCCACGGCGGCATCGACTGCCCGTAGACCGTGCGGTTGTGGTGGATCTGCTCGAGTGCGATCTCGAGCTCGTACAGCTGGTCGTTGCGGGCCTCGTCGACGCGCGGGGCCTGGCTGGTGGGGCCCACGAACATGCCGCTGAACAGGTAACTCAGGCTGGGGTGGTTGTGCCAGTACAGCAGCAGGCTCGCGAGCAGTTCCGGCCGGCGCAGGAACGGGCTGTCGGCCGGGGTCGCACCACCGAGCACGAAATGGTTGCCGCCTCCGGTGCCGGTATGGCGGCCATCGGTCATGAACTTCTCTGCCGACAGGCGGGATTCGAATGCCGCGTGGTAAAGGAACTCGGTGTTCTTCACCAGTTCGCCCCAGCTGCTGACCGGATGGATGTTGACCTCGATCACGCCCGGGTCGGGTGTGACCTGGAGCAGTTTGAGGCGCGGGTCGCGCGGCGGCGGATAACCTTCGAGCACCAGCCGTATACCCTGCTCCCGTGCCGTGGCCTCGATCGCGGCCAGCAGGTCCAGGTAGTCCTCCAGGCGTTCCAGCGGTGGCATGAAGACGTACAGCACACCCGATGCGTCCCCCACGGCTTCG
>JANLQZ010000513.1:0-1966 GCA_031368125.1 Betaproteobacteria bacterium | reverse complement strand
GACCGCGATCGCCTTGACCCCGTGCACGCGTGCGGCCGCGCGTTCGATCGCATGTTTTTCGGCGAAGGTGTCCAGGTGCCCGGTCAGCGTGACGACGCCGGCCATGACCGCCACCCCGACATGTGTCGCGTTGATGGACGGATCCCATTCCAGCTCCGCGCTGACATCCTTCTTCAACTGCATATCGGTCTTCATGTTGCTCCCGTTGATGGGCACCCCAGGGCCAAAACACGCCGGCCGGTGCGCAACACGCCACACCATGCACCGACAGTGCTGGAAGGAGGTTAAGCAGCCGTGGCACGCGCCGGTTGAGCAACCGCAATGCCGTGTGACATGCACCCAAAAAATGCGGCCGCCAAAAAACGGGGACCCGCCAATCCTTGCGGACTGCGGGCCCGGCAGAGGCCCCCGGCCCGGCGTGTGCGCGCCGAGCCGGTCTGAGTGAGCCTCCGGCCATCGCGGTGTCGGTGACACCACGACCATTCCCACCCAGGGGAATCCTCACCTTTGCATTGGAGCATCGGGCTTGCGCCTTGTTCTCCGCCGCGTGCAGAGTGTGGCGGCAATGGCATCGCCCCAATTGCGTTCGATCAATCGGCGGCCACCGCGTTGGCATGTCGCGACGGTCAAGGCGGGCCACCTCCGCACCATCACGCAACGGATTGCAACCACGGCCCGGTTCTCCAGCAGCGATTGACTGCGCTCAACGCCGGCGCGATGAAGGGCATTAGCCTTGCCGCGTGCATGGCAAGCGCCGTCACCGCGCCGACAGGCGGCCCGAACCACCATTGGAGCAACGACATGAAACACCAGCAGACCGCGGGCAACGCGACGCACGAAAGCAAGGCAAAGAAACCGCCGGCGAAATCAAAAGCGGCGAACAGCGCAAAAGCGGCTGGCAGCGGCTCGGCCCAGCCCGAGGTCGTCGCGGACGGCGCCGGGCGCGTCGAGATGATCCGCCAGACCGCCTATGGTTTCTTCCAGGCGCGCGGCTGCATCGCCGGGTACGAACTGGAGGACTGGCTGCAGGCGGAAGAAAAGGTCAACCAGGCCTTGGCCGGCCCGCAGGCATCGGCATCGAGCACGGCTTTGCCGCAACCGGCCTGAGGGCGGACCCAGGCTGCGGCGCGCACCGCATCGTCACGCAATATCTCGGAGCTGGCACTCCGAATCAGGATCGGTGGGAATCCCGCGCAATTCCGCAGACAGCGGCGACAGCTTGGGGTGGGCAACCAAATGCGGCGATGGCACAAAGTGGCGTCCGCGCGCGCCTGGGTTGCCCAGGCACGCTGGAGCTGGCGCGAAAACACAGGCATGGGCGGCGGCACGTCCGGGAGATCGAGATGGGCACACACAGACCAGGAATCCGGCACAAGAAGCAACGGCCACAACGCACCGGTGGCCCGTCCGCAACTTTGGGCAGCGTCGAGGCGTCCAGCGCGCAGCCGGAGCAACCCGATCAGCTGGGCGGCGACCCGGCGCAGCGGATCGGGTCCGCTGGTACGGCGCGCGATCCTGCGCAGACCGACATCGAGCGGGCCGACGAGCAAAAGGGCGGCTCGGTCGAGGCGCTGCCGCACGCCGACGCCGCTGCCGGCCTGGCGAGCTTCACCGACGACGCAGGCCAGGCCGGCGGCGACCCCGGCACCGCACCCTACCTGCGCGAAGACTGAAGACTGAAAACTGGTCCGACAACCGAAAACCGTCCGTCGCCGCGGCGCCACGACCGCCGCCGTATTCGCCCGGCGCCGCCCTGCGCCCGCAGCACGGGTGCAGGTGCTTTCCACTTCGGATCTGCAACCGGGCGGCGCCCTGTGCGCCGTGCCGCCAGCCACCGGCCGGCCTGGCGGCACGGCCTGCAAGTCGGGCAGGCGGGCGGGCGGGCGGATATTGGGGCACGACTAGGGCAAGCGGCGCTGCACCAGTTCGAGCACGGCGTCGGCGAACACCCGCGGCACTTCCTGCG
>JANLQZ010000578.1:0-2971 GCA_031368125.1 Betaproteobacteria bacterium | reverse complement strand
CAGATGCGTCTTTACGCGCGCCTTGACGATCGCCGGGCTGATGGGCTTCGTGACGTAGTCGACGCCGCCAAGCTCCAGGCCCTTGGTTTCGTCTTCCACCTCACTCATCGCGGTGACAAAAATGACCGGGATATTCTGCGTTGCCGGATTCGCCTTGAGGCGCTGGCAGACCTGGTAGCCGTTGAGGCCCGGCATCATGATGTCGAGCAGGATCAGGTCCAGTGGAGAATCAGAAAATGCCAGTTCCAGGGCCTTTTCGCCATTGATCGCGACTTTGGTGCGGTAATCGGATTTCAGGATCTCGACCAGCAGCGCCAGATTGGCGGGCGTGTCGTCGACGATCAGAATCGTCGGTTTTTCAGCTGAGGCGGACACCGAACCCCCTTGTTCGCATGGATTGCGACCGAAGGATTGCCGGGTCGCGCCGACACGGGCCAAAGTCGTGCGTCGACGATGCCCGCGGCAACGCAAACCATTATGCCGCAAGGCCTCAGCCGGGGTTCCAGGGCGCCAGCAGGTGGGTTCGCTCGTGCGCGGTCAGCGGCTCGATCTGGCGCATTTGTCGTTCCAGCACCTCCAGCGTGGCCTCGGAGGCGTCGCAGCCAAGGGCCGAACGCGTCTGGATGCGCTGGCGCAACTGCCCGGGCGTGGCCTGCGGCGCAAGAATCGCAAACTCCACGCCGATGTTCCTCGCCAGCGCCTCAAAGCGCATGCGCTCGGCGTGTTGCAGGAAGGCCGCGTCCACGACCACGGACCAGCCGGCATGCAACCACATGTCCGCCACCGAGAGCAGGTGTGTATAGGTGCGGACGTGGGCATCGGGCGCATAGATGCCGGTACCGGTTCCCGAGTTGCTGCGCTGGTCGCCGGCCAGGCCGAACAGTCGTTTGCGCTCCACATCGGAGCGCAGGCGCAAGGTCGAAGCATGTGGATCGCTCTGTAACAGCTTGCTCGAGGCGACCGTCTTGCCGCAGCCCGCCAGT
Organism: Betaproteobacteria bacterium; assembly: GCA_031368125.1. GTDB lineage: Bacteria > Pseudomonadota > Gammaproteobacteria > Burkholderiales > Burkholderiaceae_C > CAISIP01. The sequence continues at coordinate 1,988 of JANLQZ010000578.1, read as the reverse complement.
CCGTGCGTGACGACGAGGCGGCGCGGCGGCGGCGCCATCAGGCGTTCTGCCAGCGCGATGTATTCCACCACCTGGTTGTCGCCACCGTGCGTCTGTGCGTTGCGGATCGCCGCCACCTTGGCGCGCACCATGGCGCGGTAGACGGCATAGAAACGCAGCACCTCCGCCGCCCCGCAATCACCGCTGCGGCTCAGGACTTCATTCACGAACCAGTTGGCCAGGCCGGGCTCGCCGTGGTCCAGCAGGTCGACATAGCTAAAGGCGATGTCGCTCGCCACGTCGATCCAGCGCAAGTCATCGTTGAACTCGATGCAGTCGAACATCCGCACCCGACCGTCGATCAGCACCAGGTTGGCCAGATGCAGGTCGCCATGGCATTCGCGCACCCGCCCGGCGGATTTGCGCGCGTCCATCCGCACGGCCAGTTGTCCGAACTGTGCCTCGGTCCAGCCGCGCACGGCATCCAGCCGCACGCGTAGCCCGGGATCCGGCAGCAGCAGTGACAGGTCATTGAAGTTGTCCATGGCGGGCGCCATGACCTCGCTGGAGGAACCGAACCGCGACGCGAGCGGCGCCTTCGCCGCGCCTGTGTGAAAGGCGACCACCGAGTCGGCCAGGTCGGACAGCTGCGCCGGATGCAACTCGTGGCGCGCACAGACCAGGTCCAGTCGCCCGGTCTGGTCGAAGCGCCGCATCTTGACCGCGTACTCGATCGGCGCACCCTGGCCGGTGAACCGCGGCTCGTGTGGCGTACCGAAGAGGCCGACCACCTCCAGGTAGAGGTCGGGTGCAAAACGGCGGTTCAGGCGCAGCTCGTCGACGCAGCAGGCATGACGCAGCTCCAGCGTGCTGAAATCCAGGAACGGCAGCTTCAGGGGTTTCTTGATCTTGTAGGCGAAGTCCCCGGCCAGCAATATCCACGAGATGTGGGTCTGGACCAGTTCGACGCCCGGCACCGCGTGCGGATAACGCCGCGGCTCGAGCAGCGCGTGGATGAGGGGTGGCAAGGCCGGGTCCATGTGACCCATGGTGCCAGATTCGTCCTGCGCGCGGTCTGACAAAAGGCAAGACAAAGGCGCAGCACACGCCGGACGACCGCCGCCCTCACTGGGGTACCTTCGCTCTGCGAACTGCGGTGCGAGCGAAGTAATTGGCCTGCTGCCGCAAATCGTCCGAAAGTCGCTCTGAAAATACCATGAAAATCAACCAGTTAGATGGTGTTTCTTGAGAGCTAGCTTGGGGGCGGCCCGGCGCGGCGCTCTTGCGTGGCGGCAGCCTGGCCCGGTGCTCAGGGCGTAAAGCTGCGAATTTCGCTCACCGGGTCGTCGTGGCGATGCCGCCCCGCAACTGCGGCGGCGACCGGGACCGAAGAGCCGGCGCGCGCGAACAGCAGCAGTGTGGACAGGGGCGCCGTGACGGTGTGAAGTTGTCCGGCTTCGAGACGGGTGCCGTCATGGAAGTTGAACCAGGCCGCCGGCCCGCCGGGAAGGTAGACCTCGCGCGACCTGGCGCCGGGGTGCACCACCGGCGCCACCAGCAGCGCATCGCCGAGCATGAAATCGTCGCAGTCGGTGAAACACCGCTCGTCCTGGGGGAAGTCGTAGAAGGTCGGTCGGATGATCGGCTGGTGCAGCTTGTGCGCCCGCTCGAACAGCGACCATAAATAGGGCATCAGCGTATAGCGCAGCCGGATGGCGGCTGCCACATGTTGTGTGACCTCCGGATGCAACCATGGCACGTTGTTGCTGCCCTCGGCCTTCCAGGAGTTCATCACCATGCGCGGGTTCAGACAACACGCCTGCACCCAGCGCACAAACAGCTCCGGGCCGGGCGAGGGGCCGGCGAACCCGCCCACGTCGTGGCCCACGTTGAACATGCCCGAGAGGCCCATCTGCAGTCCGGTGCGGATGTTCCAGCGCAGGGTCTTCCAACTGGTGGTGTTGTCGCCGCTCCAGGTTTGTGCGTAGCGCTGCAGCCCGGGCGGGCCG
>JANLQZ010000561.1:0-2430 GCA_031368125.1 Betaproteobacteria bacterium | reverse complement strand
CGCACGTCAGCCCGGTCTTCCAGCCACTCGCGCACAATCTCGACGACGGGCTTGCGGCTGCGCTTGGCCTCGGCCACCAGCTGGTCGGCAAGCTCGGCGGGTAGCTCGATTGAGCGGGTATTGGCGCTGGCAAAAAGTTTTAACATGGGCTGGTGCTCCCTGCGGAAGTGAATTTCCGTGACGGCACCGATTTTAAGTGACCTTGGCCCCCGATACCAATGCGTCCAGGCTGTCCGCCCAGACCTGCATCATCTCGGTACGCCGTTCCAGGTGGATGCCGCGCAGATAGGCGGCGTCGGTCAGGTTGTCCTTGGCGTGCGAGAGTTGGGGCTTGATGATCTCGATCGGGTAGCCCATTTCCTCCAAACCTGTAGAGACGGCGGCGCGCAGTCCGTGCCCGGTCAGTTGTCCGCCGTAGCCCATCTTCTTGATCGCCTGCAAGACGATGTTCTCGCTGGCCATCGATTGGTGGAACCGGGATGGGAACATATAGCTCGACCCGGCATTGGTTTTCATCAGATCGCGCAACAGTGCGACCGCCTGGCGCGGCAAGGGCACTACATGTGCGCGGCGCTTTTTCATGCGTTCGGCTGGGATGCGCCACAGTCCCGCGTCCAGATCAAATTCGTCCGGCGTGGCGCCGCGAAGCTCGCCGGTCCGACTTCCCGTCCACACGATCATGCGGATGATGCCGATGGTGCTGGGATGGCCTTGGTAGCCCTCCAGAGCCTTCAGGAAGGCCGGCAAGCCCTTGGGACCAATGCTTGCGAAGTGTTCGCGTGTAGGGGCCTCAAACGCGCCTTGGGTGTCTCGAATCGGATTGTCGGTGCGGCGGCCGGTCTGCACTGCATAGGACAACACGGAGCCTACGCGCTGGCGTACCCGTCGCAGGGTCTCCAGTTTGCCTGCGGCTTCCAGCGGCTCCAGCACGCGCATGACGTCTTGTGCGGTCAGGCTGGAAATAGCGCGAGCGCCTATCTTGGGCAGCACGTAGTCACGCAGGCTTTGCCGGTTCTGCTCCAGGTGGCCATCGGTCCACTTCTTGGCCTTCTTGGTGAGCCACTCGTCGGCGACGACAGCGAAGGTTTGCAGGGCCGCGTTGGCGCGCAAGGCCTTTTGCTCACGGCGGTCCTGCACCGGGTCGATGCCTTCGCGTACCAGGTTGCGAGCCTGGCCAGCTTTTTGTCGGGCAAGGGGCAAGGTGACATCGGGGTATTCGCCCAAGGCGAGCAAGCGTTCCCGGTGGACCAGATGGTATTTCAGCCGCCAGTGTTTGGAGCCATTGGCCTTGACCAGCAGATGCAGGCCGCGGCCGTCGTGCAGTTTTCGGTCGGCCAACGTGCCTTCACGCGGCAATGGTTTTGCATTGCGTACTGCGGCGTCACTCAGCGCATCGAGAAGTTTCCTGGGCATGGAGATACTCCAAAATTCGTACCCCGAAACGTACCCCGAAAAAATTGCACTGTCAAGAATCTGCGTGAAACGTCAAAAAGCACAAAACCCGCATGAATACTGGGGTTCAGGCGGGTTTTGGGATGTTATGGGACGCTGTGAAATCGCCTTTTGGCGGAAACGGAGGGATTCGAACCCTCGATGAGGCTCTACACCCCATACTCCCTTAGCAGGGGAGCACCTTCGGCCGCTCGGTCACGTTTCCTGTCAAATCGGCTAGGGTCGATTATGTCACGCCTGCCCGGCCGTGTCAGCCGGCAGCTGGTCAAGGTCGAACGCCTTGTGCAGCGCGCGCACGGCGAGTTCCATGTACTTTTCGTCGATCACGACCGAGGTCTTGATTTCGCTGGTGGAGATCATCTGGATGTTGATGCCCTCCTCGCTCAGCACGCGGAACATGCGGCTGGCCACACCCACATGGCTGCGCATGCCGATTCCGACGATCGAGACCTTGCAGATCTTCGTGTCGCCGACCACGTCGTGGGCGCCCAGGCCCAGCATGATCTTGGACTTGAGCAGGTCCATCGCGCGGGCGTAGTCGCCCCGGTTGACGGTGAAGCTGAAGTCGGTCTTGCCGTCCTTGCTGAGGTTCTGGATGATCACGTCGACATCGATGTTGGCGTCGGCTATCGGCCCGAGTATCTGGTAGGCGATGCCGGGTTTGTCCGGTACACCCATGACGGAAATCTTGGCTTCGTCGCGGTTGAAGGCGATACCCGACACGATGGCTTGTTCCATTTGTTCGTCTTCCTCAAAAGTGATCAGGGTGCCGGACTTGGCTTCCACTTCGATCGGTATGTCCCAGGGCGTGAAGCTCGACAACACGCGCAGCGGGACCTTGTATTTGCCGGCAAATTCGACCGAGCGGATCTGCAGCACCTTGGAGCCCATCGAGGCCATCTCCAGCATCTCCTCGAAACTCACGGTATGCAGCCGCCGTGCGTCGGGCACCACGCGCGGGTCGGTGGTGTAGACACC
>JANLQZ010000541.1:0-4233 GCA_031368125.1 Betaproteobacteria bacterium | reverse complement strand
CCATGGCGCTTGCGCGGCCATTCGCGCTGGCCTGGCTGGTCGCCGCCCTGTTGAGCAGCGTGATGGGATTGCTGCAATATTTCGGCGTTGCCGGCGCCTTGGCGCCCTGGGTCAATCACAACACGCTCGGTGACGCGTTCGCCAATTTGCGCCAGCGCAACCAGTTTGCGACCCTGACGAATCTGGGGCTGGCGGTGCTGCTTTGGGGTCCGCTGGCGCGCGCCGATGTGCCCTCAGGTGGCGCCGCGCGCCGGTATTGGCCGTTCGCTGCCGCGGTGCTGCTGGCATTCGGCAATGCCGCATCCGGATCACGCACGGGGCTGCTGCAATTCGTGGCGCTGGCGCCCATGGCCATGCTGTGGAACGGCACGCGTCACCGTCGTACCTGGCAGGTGCTCGCGGCAGCCGTGCTGGCGTATGTGGCGGCTGCCGTCGCGTTGCCGCTTCTGATCGGCCTCAATCCGCTGGTCAACGGAATCACCGGCCGGCTCCGGTTCGACAGCCTGCCCTGCGCCAGCCGATGGGTCATATGGCAAAACGTCCTGCACCTGATAACCCAGAGGCCGCTGACTGGCTGGGGCTGGGGCGAACTCGACTTTGCCCACTTCGTCACGCTGTATCCTGGTGCGCGGTTTTGCGAGATCCTGGACAACGCCCACAACCTGCCGCTGCACCTTGCAGTCGAACTCGGCATTCCGCTGGCCGTGCTGGCCTGCGGCCTGGGTATTGGGCTGGCCTGGCGTGCCCGGCCGTGGCGCGGGTCCGATCCAGACCGCCCGCTGGCGTGGGCCGTGCTCGCGCTGATCCTGCTGCACAGCATGCTGGAATATCCCTTGTGGTACGGACCGTTCCAGATCGCCGTGGCATCGTGTCTGTGGCTGCTGTGGTCAACCCGCCAGCCGGCACACGCCGCTTCGACGAGCCCCGACGCGCCACAGCCCCAAGCGCCGGCGGCGGCGCAGCCACGGGCTGTCAGGCCGCTGCCCATGGCCGCTTCGGTGTTGCTGCTGCTCGGTGTGGTTTACGCGGCGTGGGATTACCACCGCGTGAGCCAGATCTACCTGCCAACGGAGCAACGTGCCGCTGATTACAGGGAGGACACGCTGGAGAAGATTCGCGGATCGTGGCTGTTTCGCAACCAGGTACGGTTTGCCGAACTCACCACCACCGAGTTGACCCCCGACAACGCCGAGTACCTGCATGCCATGGCCCAGGAACTGCTGCACTTTTCACCGGAAGCAAGGATCGCCGAGAAGTTGATCGAGAGTGCGGTCATGCTGGGCCATGCCGACCAGGCGTTGTTCTACCTGGCCCGTTACCAGGCTGCGTTTCCGCAGGAGCATGCCCGCTGGGCCAAGGCCGGCAGCGCCCCCGCCGGCGCCCCGACGCCCGCCGACTGACCGGCCGCAACCTGGTCGATCGGTGGGCGCCCACTGGTCGCCACCCGGGCGCGCACAGAACCTCAGGTTGGCGCGGCCACAAACTCGCCGGACTTGCCCCCGCCTTTTTTCAGCAGCTTCACGTCCGTGATCGTCATGCCCCGGTCGACCGCCTTGCACATGTCGTAGATGGTCAGCAGCGCCACCTGCACGGCGGTCATTGCCTCCATTTCCACGCCGGTCGGCCCCACCGTTTCCACGGTGGCGGTGCACGCGACGCTGGCATTGCTGGCTCCAGTGGCCGCGATCGGCAGGAAGTCCACCGCCACCCGGGTCAGCGCCAGTGGGTGGCACAGCGGAATCAGCTCGCTGGTCTTCTTGGCGGCCTGGATGCCGGCGATACGCGCAATACCGAGGACGTCTCCCTTGCGCGCGGTACCGGCTTCGATGACCGCCAGTGTTGCGGGCAGCATCTCGATGCGGCCACCGGCCACCGCGACGCGGTGCGTGCTGGGTTTGGCGCCAACATCCACCATGTGGGCTTGCCCCTGCGCGTCGAAATGGGTCAGTGGATTCATGGCAAGCTGGTTTCGGATGTGCCTGGCAGCGTCTGGAAAATCGCAACCGCAAGCAAATTGCAACCTGGCTTTACAAAACGTTCATTCATATATTGCATCATACGGGCATGTTTCAATCGAGCCGGGCCACGGGATGCGACTGCGGGCCGGTCGTGTGCGGCACCGTCACGCCCGAGGTGCTGGCCTTTTTGCCATTGGACCCATTTTGATCAATTCACGTGCCTTGCGACCCATCCTGGCCGCGAGCGCCGGTTTGCGCCCGGCTGTCGCAATCGCGTTCTGCGGCCTGGCGTTCGCATCCGGTCTGTGGGCCCAGGCCGACACCGCGGCACGGCCAGCCGCGGTGTCGGCCACGCCGAAGACCAGCGGCGCGCAGCTCCCGGTGCTGGGTGATGGCAGCGAACTGTCGGCCGGCGCCGAGCGGCGGCTGGGCGACAAGATTGCGCGCGAAATTTACCGCGATCCGGACTACATCGACGACCCGGTGCTGCTGGAATACGTCAACACCATCTGGCACGCGCTGCTTGCGGCAGCACGTGCCCGCGGCGAGATCTCGCCCGAACTGGACCAGCGTTTCGCCTGGCAGGTGATGCTCGGACGCGACCGGACGGTGAATGCCTTTGCATTGCCTGGCGGCTACCTTGGATTGCACCTGGGGTTGATCAGTGTCGTCACGAGCCGCGATGAGCTGGCATCGGTGCTGGCGCATGAGTTGAGCCACGTGACGCAGCGGCATATATCGCGGCTGATTTCCAAACAAGGCGAACAGGCACCATGGGTAATCGGGGCCATGATCCTGGGCGCCCTTGCCGCCAGCAAGAACCCGGAGGCGGCCAACGCGCTGATCGTTGGCGGACAGGCGGTGGCGATCCAGAACCAGCTGAACTTCTCGCGCGACATGGAGCGGGAGGCCGATCGGGTGGGCTTCGGGGTCATGACCCAGGCCGGCTTTGCGGCGCAGGGCTTTGTGTCCATGTTCGACAAGTTGCAGCAGGCCGGGCGACTGAACGACAACGCCGCGTTCCCGTATTTGCGCAGCCATCCACTCACGACCGAACGCATTGCCGATATCCAGGCACGCCAACCGATCGGCGCTGTGCCGGTTTCGAATGTTGACATGGCGCTGGACCACGCGATCATCAGTGCACGCGCCCGGGTCTTGTCCAACCCCGGTGTCGATACCTTGCGCCAATGGGTCGCGGAGGCGGGTAGTGCGGCGCCGGGCGCGTTGCCGCCAGCGCGGGCGGTGGCGGTCCTGTACGCGGGGGCACTGGCGGCTGCCAAGCTGCGCGATTTCACGTCGGCGCAGGCCATGCTGGCGCGGCTTTCGGCGTCGACCGAGGCGGACGTCGACGCAGCGCGATTGACGCGCCTGCTGGCGGTCGAGCTGGCATTGTTGTCCGGACAGCCAGCGCCGGAGCTGTCCAAGCGCGGCCGGCCGGAATTGCTGCTCACCTCGCAAACCCTGCTCGGTCAGGGTCGGGCGGCGCAAGCGGCCCCCGGTTTGCAGGCGTGGGTATCGCTGCACCCCAGGGACGCGGCGGCGTGGCAGTTGCTGGCAAGCGTCAGCGCCGCACAAGGGCAACCGCTGCGCGCGGTCCGCGCCGAAGCCGAGGCTCAGGTGGCGCAACTCGACTACGCCGCCGCGATGGACCGCTTCAAGGCGGCGCAATCGATGGTGCGTAATGCCTCGGGCGCAGCCGGCGTCGACCACTTCGAGGCATCGATCATCGACACCCGGGCCCGGCAGGTTCAGTTATTGCTTCGAGAACAGGCGCTCGAGCGCTGATTCGATCACCAGCCCGAACACCGAGTAGATCAGCGAGCCGAGCAGCGCAGCCCCGAATCCACTCACCTTGAAGCCGTCCATCACGCCGGCCGCGGCCCAGAACATCAGCGCATTGATGACAAACAGGAACAGGCCCAGTGTGATCAGCGTGACCGGCAACGTCAACAGGATCAGCACCGGGCGCAGGATGGTGTTGAAAAGTCCGATCACGAATGCCGCCACCAGCGCCGTCGTGAAGGTGTTTATCTGCACGCCGTCGTACAGGTAGGCAACTGCCAGCAGGGCACTGGCGCTGAGCAACCATTTGACAATCAGTTTCATGGGCTGGCAGCATACCATTGGTGCGGCACGGCGTTGGCCACGCCGTGCGGGCCGGATCGGCGCCGCGCGTTATGATGCCGCTCCCCCGAACAACCCCAATGGCTGGCATCCACATCACCGACATCGAGGCGGCCATCAACTACTGGCGCGGCAAGAAGCCTTCGGC
>JANLQZ010000510.1:0-1643 GCA_031368125.1 Betaproteobacteria bacterium | reverse complement strand
CGCACCGAGTCGGCGAGCAGCTGCTGTTCTTCGCTGTATTCGAAATCCATTTTTGTCTTCCCCGGTTACAGGCCCAACGTCATCTTGGCGATGATGTTGCGCTGGATCTCGTTGGAGCCAGCGTAGATGCTGGTCTTGCGGTAGTTGAAGTAACGCGGCGCCAGGCGCGACACGAACGGGTCGACCGCGCCGCCCTCCATTGCGGCGAACGGCTGTGCGCTCGGGCCTACGGCCTGCATCATCAGTTCGGTGATGCCCTGCTGGATTTCGGTGCCCTTGATCTTGAGCATCGAGACGTCGGCGCCCGGCGGCTGGCCGGTCTTGCGCATCTTGTCCAGGAAACGCAGCGCGGTGAGTTCCAGCGCCGTGAGTTCGATTTCGACGCGCGAGAGGCGGTCGCGAAATCGCGCATCTTCCAGCAGCGGGCGCCCGTTCTTCTGCTCGCGCGCCGCCAGTGTGCGCAGCGCCGCCAGTTCGCGTCGCGACGCGCCGACCCGCGCGCTGCCCATGCGCTCGTGGCCAAGCAGGTACTTGGCCACCGTCCAGCCCTTGTTCTCCTCGAACACCAGGTTCTCCAGCGGCACCTTGACGTCTTCGAAGAAGATCTCGTTGACCTCGTGGCTGCCGTCCATCAGGATCAGCGGGCGCACCGTGATGCCCGGAGTGCGCATGTCGATCAGCAGGAAACTGATGCCTTCCTGGCGTTTTTCGGCGCCCGCATCGGTGCGCACCAGGCAGAAGATCCAGTCGCCGTAGTGCCCCAGCGTGGTCCAGATCTTCTGGCCGTTGACCAGGTAGTGGTCGCCATGGCGCTCGGCCCGCGTCTTGAGGGCGGCCAGATCGGAGCCGGCGCCCGGCTCCGAATACCCCTGGACCCAGAAGTCGTCACCTTCGCGGATACGCGGCAGGAACCGGTCCTGCTGTTGGGGCGTGCCGAATTTCATCAATACCGACGCGCACATCTGCGGCCCGAACGGTGGCAGGCCGGGGGCTCCGGCCAGGCCGAACTCCTCGTCGAAGATGTAGCGCTGCGTGTTGTTCCAGCCGGTGCCGCCCCACTCGACCGGCCAGTGCGGCACCGACCAGCCCTTGGCGGCCAGTATTCTGTGCCAGCGGATGATGTCTTCGCGCGACAGGTGCTCGTACTGCGTGACCTTGTCGCGGATGTCGGCCGGCAGGCCGGTGGCGAGCCAGGCCCGCACCTCGTCGCGGAAAGCCAGTTCTTCGGTGGAATAACTCAAGTCCATGGGGATGTCTCCTGACGTTCAAACCGGATTGTGCCCGCGCCGCCCGTGGCCGTGTTTCGCAAAGGGGACAGGCCCGTACAGTCGTGACGTGCGCACCGCGCCGAGTATGCGCGCCGTCCCGGATGCCGGTTGCGTGGCGCGCGCGGCTGCCGGCCATTGCCCACGGTAAGATGGCCTTGTCCCGTGGAGACCATGATGAAAAGACTGTTGAGCCTGTTCCTGATTGCGCTTGCGCCCCTGGCCATGGCGCAGAGTTGCCCCGACAAGAACCTGTTGTACTGGCAGGCCTTTCCGCCCGGCGGCGAGTCGGATATTTCGGCCCGCCACCAGCAGGTGGTGCTGAAGAAGAAATGCCCGGCGATCGACACCATCATCCAGTACAAGGCCGGCGCCGGC
>JANLQZ010000507.1:0-1593 GCA_031368125.1 Betaproteobacteria bacterium | reverse complement strand
CTCTCGCCGGCCCCGATGGAAAACTGCCGCCAGTTGATGATGGCGCCGTTGGACGCCTTGATGACCTGCGAGCCGGCGGTCGGCTGGGCGACCGAAACCTGGCCGTTGACGATGGTCGCGCCTTGCGGCAACGCCCAAGCCGACAAACCCAGGGTGGCGTGAACCGCCAGGACAACCGCCCGCAACTGGGGCAATTTGACATTTAGTGACCGCGGCATGCTTGGACCTCCGTCAGGGCAAACTCTTCGTATTGCAATCCTTCGGTCGAACGCCCGACCGTCTCACGACGGCGACTCTCGCGTCCAACCCCATCCTCCAATTCGGCCCTGCCCGTCGAGCCTAGCGCAATTCTAGGCGCTGCAAAAGCGGGTGTTAACCCTTTATTTGCTCCGACCGCCTGCGCTGGTTGCGGTTGTCGTGCAAACCACACAGCGGCGTCCGGCACCGGCCTTGCCAAGCCGGATAATCGCGACCCATGAACCCATTGCTCGGCCGTCTGCACCCCTACCCTTTCGAGCGGCTGCGCGTGTTGTTCGCCGGCACGACGGGCAATCCGGCCCTGCGCCCCATCAGCCTGGGCATGGGCGAACCCAAACACCCGACCCCGGCATTCATTGCCCAGGCCCTGGCCGATGCGGTCAACCGCGTTCCCAGCGGTCTGGCCAGCTATCCGGCGACAGCCGGCGAACCGGCACTGCGCAGCGCGTTCACGGCCTGGCTGCGGCGGCGTTATGCCCTGGAGGTCGACGCCGCCACCCAGGTGTTGCCGGTGAACGGTTCGCGCGAGGCGTTGTTCGCGCTGGCGCAAACCATCGTCGACCCGCGCGCAGCCGCCGGGCAGATGGGTGCGGGCGACCTGCCATTGGTGATCTGTCCCAACCCGTTCTACCAGATCTACGAGGGCGCGGCGCTGCTGGCCGGTGCCGAGCCCTATTTCGTTGCCGCCGACCCGGCGCGCAATTTCGCGCAGGACTGGGACCGCGTGCCCGACGCGGTCTGGTCGCGCACCCAGTTGTTGTTCGTGTGTTCGCCCGGCAATCCGACCGGCGCCGTGATGCCGCTGGCGCAGTGGCAAAAGCTGTTCGCGCTGAGTGACCGCTTCGGTTTTGTGATTGCTTCCGACGAGTGTTACAGCGAGATCTATTTCCGCGATGAGCCGCCGCTGGGCGGGCTCGAGGCGGCACAGCGGCTGGGACGCACCGGCTTTCGCAACCTGATCGCGTTCACCAGCCTGTCCAAGCGCAGCAACGTGCCGGGCATGCGCAGTGGCTTCGTGGCCGGCGACGCGGCGCTGATCAAGCAGTTCTTGCTCTACCGCACCTACCACGGCAGCGCCATGGGCCCGGTGGTGCAGGCCGCCAGCATCGCGGCCTGGGCCGACGAAGAACACGTGGTGGCCAACCGGGCGATGTACCGCGACAAGTTCGCGCGGGTCACGCCGCTGCTGGCCGGGGTGATGGACGTACGCCTGCCCGATGCGGGCTTCTATCTCTGGGCCGGCGTGCGTGGCAGCGACACCAAATTCGCGCGCGAACTGTTCGCTCTTTACAATGTCACCGTACTGCCCGGCAGCTACCTGGCGCGCGACGCCCA
>JANLQZ010000506.1:0-2414 GCA_031368125.1 Betaproteobacteria bacterium | reverse complement strand
CAAGGCCGGCAGCAAGTCGGCCCGCAGCCGTGCGCGCGAGTTCGGCCTGCAGGCCCTGTACCAGCACCTGATCGGCCGCAATGCGCTGGCCGATATCGACGCGTTCACGCGCGACCTGGCCGGCTTCGGCAAATGCGACGCAGTGCACTTCGACGAACTGCTGGGGGGCTGTGTGGCGCAAAGTGCCGCCCTCGACGCGCTGATCGTTCCGTTGCTGGACCGCAAGCTGGCGGAGATCTCGCCGATCGAACACGCCACGATGTGGATTGGTGTCTACGAGCTGCAGCATTGCCCGGACGTGCCTTGGCGCGTGGTGCTCAATGAATGCATCGAGCTGGCCAAGGAGTTCGGTGGCACCGACGGCCACAAATACGTCAACGCCGTGCTCAATGGCATCGCCCCGGCACTGCGCCCGGCGGAGGTGGCCAACGACCGCGGTACCGGCCGGACCCGGGCCTGACGCCGCCGCGACGCGCTGCGATGAGGTTGTCCACGCGCGCGCAGCGCATCGAACCGTTCTACGTGATGGAGGTGGCCAAGGCCGCGGCGGAAATCGGCCGGGCCGCCGCCGGCGGCGCGACGCCGATGGTCTACCTGAACATCGGCGAGCCCGACTTCACCGCCCCGGAACTCGTGCGCGCCGCCGGCGAGCGGGCAATTCGCGATGGCGCCACGCAATACACCCAGGCCACCGGGCTGCCGGCGCTGCGCGAACGCATCAGTGGCTGGTACCAGCAGCGTTTTGGCCTCGATGTCGCGCCCGGGCGGATCGTGGTCACGGCCGGCGCCTCGGCGGCATTGCAACTGGCCTGCCTGGCATTGGTCGAGTCGGGCGACCAGATTCTGATGCCGGACCCGAGTTACCCCTGCAACCGGCATTTCGTCAGTGCCGCCGATGGAACCGCCGTCTTGCTGCCCACCAGCGCCGCCGACCGCTTCCAGCTCGGCGCCGACCAGGTGCGGGACGCCTGGGTCCGTGGCAGGACCCGCGGCGTGTTGCTGGCATCCCCGTCCAACCCGACCGGCACCTCGGTCCACCCGGATGTTTTGCGGCGCATCCACAACCTGGTCGATCAGGCCGGCGGCATCACGCTGGTGGACGAGATCTACCTCGGCCTGAGTTATGACGACCAGTATGCGCAGACCGCGCTGGCGCTGGACGACAACATCATCAGCATCAACAGCTTCAGCAAATATTTCAGCATGACCGGCTGGCGGCTGGGCTGGCTGGTGTTGCCACCGGCGCTGGTGCCGGTGATCGAGCGGCTGGCGCAGAACCTGTTCATCTGTCCGAGCACGGTAGCGCAACATGCCGCGCTGGCCTGCTTCGAGCCGGCCAGCATGACCGAGTACGAACACCGGCGCGCCGAGTTCCGGGCCCGGCGCGACTACTTCGTGCCCGCCCTCACTGAGCTGGGTTTGACGGTGCCGGTGATGCCCGATGGCGCCTTTTACGCCTGGGCCGACTGCAGCGAGGCCTGTGCGCGCCTGGGCATCAAGGACAGCTGGGATTTTGCCTTCGCGCTGATGCAGCGCGCCCATGTCGCCGTCACCCCCGGGCGCGATTTCGGCTGCGCCCAGAGCGCCAGTTTCGTCCGCCTGTCGAGTGCCAGCTCGATGGCGCAACTGCAGACCGCGGTGGCGCGACTGAAAGCCTTGCTGGTATAAGCCAGCATTGCGCCAGCCATCCTGGAATCCCTGCAATGAACCAAGACCTGTCGATACTGCATCTGGTGCTCAACGCCAGCATCGTGGTGCAGCTCGTCATGGTGTTGCTGGTGGTGGTTTCGGTGGCGAGCTGGGCGGCGATCTTTCGCAAGCTGTTCGCGCTCAAGCGGATCAAGGCGCTGAACGAAAGCTTCGAGCGCGAGTTCTGGTCCGGCACCAGCCTCAATGACCTGTATGCCGCGGCGGCCAAGAACGCGCGCGATTCCGGGCCGATGGAACGCATATTCGCCAGCGGCCTGCGCGAGTACCAGAAACTGCGCGAGCGCCACGTCGCCGACACCGGCACCTTGATGGACGGCGCGCGCCGCGCCATGCGTGCCAGTGTCCAGCGGGAAATGGACGAGGTTGAATCGAACCTGTCGTTCCTGGCTTCGGTCGGTTCTGTCTCACCCTACCTGGGGTTGTTCGGAACCGTCTGGGGCATCATGCACGCGTTCACCGGGCTGGCCAACCTGCAACAGGTCACGCTGGCCACGGTGGCCCCCGGTATCGCGGAGGCCCTGGTGGCCACCGCCATCGGGCTGTTTGCGGCCATACCGGCGGTGGTGGCGTACAACCGTTTTGCGCACGACATCGACCGCATCGCGATCCGGCTGGAGACCTTCATCGAGGAGTTCTCCAACATCCTGCAGCGCAACGTCGGCACGCAGCCGGCGTCGGGGCGTTAGCGGCACCGCCATGCCCGC
>JANLQZ010000495.1:0-3102 GCA_031368125.1 Betaproteobacteria bacterium | reverse complement strand
CCAGCGCCTACCCCGGCAAGGCGCCCAAGCTCAATCCCGGCAACCTGGAGCCGGAGTTCATCTTCGACCGGGTCACCTACGGCTTCAAGGCCATGCCACCTTGGAAAGCGGTTTTCACGCTCTAAGAGCGCAAGGGTGTGGTGGCCTATATCAAGAGCGACGGCTTCGCCCCCTGAGACTGCCGCGCGCGACCCGGGCCTGCGGTGAGCGCGGCAACGCCGGAACCAACACGATGCGCTACCTGAACCTGCTGCTGGGTGTGACGATGCTCGGCTTTACTGCCGTGCAGTACAACGACCCGGATGCGCTGCTGTGGATCTTCTACTACGGGGTGCCGGCGTCGTGCGCTTTGCTGGCCGCGTTGCGGCCGGACCTGTTGCGCACCCAACCCGGTGCCCTGCTGTTGTGGGCCAGCGTCCCGCTGTGGCTTGGGCTGGTGGTCTTCTATTGGCCGCAAATGCCCTGCTTCTGGCGCTGGCCGGTGCTGATGGCCGAGGAAACCGCACGCGAGGGCATGGGCTTGATGATCGCCTGGCTGACGGTGCTTGTGGTGGCGTTCAGCGTGCGAACGCGCTTCCGGGCACCGGCCTAGAAATCGGCGCGCAGCTCGAGCCGCAAGCGCCGGTCCTGCGCCGCAAATCCGACGAACTGCTCGTAACGCTTGCCCAGCAGGTTGTCGATCGCCAGCTTCACGCGCAGCTTGCCGAACTGCATCGCGTAGGCGATGTCGACCGTAGTGAAGCCCGGCAGGAAGATGTCGCCGGTCGGGTTCGAGCGGTCGAGAAAGCGCCCGGTATAGGACGCCACCGCGAACAACGACGAGTGATCGTCGATCTCGTAGACCACACTCGCGGTGGCCTTTTTTTCCGGCCGGTTACGAAGCGGCGCCAGCCCATCACTTTCGTTGATGTCGAGCAAAGTCAAGCCGAATTGCGTCTTCAGGCGTTCCGATAGCTTCAGTTTGAGGGTGGGTTCAATTCCCTTCACAACCACCGTGCCGCGATTGACGTTCAGCGGAACGAAGGTGTTCGGGTCGATCGTGAAGTCGACCAGGTCCTGGTAGTCAATCCTGAATGCGCTCAGTTGGACCGATGACGCCGCGCCGTCGAACCGGTGCTCCAGCGTGAGTTCGGCATTCCTGCTGCGCTCGGGCCGCAGGTTGGGATTGCCGCCGATCGGAAAGCCCAGCGCGAAGAAGCTCGGTGGCTTGAAGCCCTTGCCGTAGTTGGCCTTCAGGGTGGTGGCGCCACCGGGCAGATCCCACACCGCGCCCAGGTGCGGCGTGGTCTGTGCGTCCAGACCCTGCACCCGGTCGCGGCGCAGCCCGATCTGCAGCGACAGCGGTTGGGCGATCTGGAACAGGCCCTCGACGAACACCGAGTTGGTGCTGCGCCGCAGGTTGAACTGCAGGTTGTCGGGATTGCCGTCGAAATCGAAGTCACCCACGCTACCCAG
The DNA here is from genome assembly GCA_031368125.1 of Betaproteobacteria bacterium. Taxonomy (GTDB): domain Bacteria; phylum Pseudomonadota; class Gammaproteobacteria; order Burkholderiales; family Burkholderiaceae_C; genus CAISIP01. The sequence goes on along the minus strand of JANLQZ010000495.1, from coordinate 1,647 downwards.
GCTGCCGCGCTCATTCTGGTGCTCGAGGCCGGCCAGCACGGTGGCGAAGCTGCCGAAGTTGTGGCTCGCCGTGGCAAAAACCGTAGTGCGGCGAAAGTCCGTGTCGCTGACAAAAGCCGGTACCGGAAAGCGCACGCCGGCGTCGATGAAGGCATTGTTGGCGGTTTCCTTGCGCTCATACACCGACGCGCCGGCCTGCAGGCGGACAAGCTGCGCTTCACCGGCAGAGAAATTGGCGCCCCAACTCTTGTCGGTCGAATCCCGGTGCGTCTTGTCCCGATTGACGGCCAGGCGCGGGCCGCCGCTGTCATCGGGAAACGCGTCGCTCTTGCGCTGCGCCTGGCGAGCGAACAGGACGCCCTCGACCGAGGCGCCCGGTGTCACGCGCAGCGACCCCGAAAAGGTCTGCAAGCTCTGCGAACCCTCCCCGGCCGCGCTGCCGTCGCGGCTGTCGCCCACGCTGAGTTGTGCCCGCAGGACATCGTTGCCGGCATCGACCGAGCCCCCGAGTTTGCGGTGCTGGTCTTGGCCGACAGCGCCATACACACTGCCGCTGACGCCGGATTGTGTCGACTTGCGGGTGATGATATTGACCACCCCCGAGAGCGCCTCGCCGCCATGGATGGCCGAGGCCGGCCCACGCAGCACTTCGATGCGCTCGATCTGGTGCACGTCGATGGACGACAGGTCGTAGGCGCTGCCGCGGGTGGTCGTCGGGTCGTTGACCTTGACGCCGTCGATCAGGATCAGCAAGTGGCTGTTCTCGGCGCCGCGCATGTACAGGGATGAGAAGCCACCCGCCTTGCCTGCCCGGTCGACATACACGCCAGGGATGCGCCCAAGGATGTCTTCGAGGCGCGCAGGATTGGTTTCCTGGATCTGCTTCTGGTCGATCACGGTGACGTTTTGCGCCAGGCCGCTCGGGGTTGCCGGCAACTGCGAACCGAGCACCACCACCGGTGCGAGCTGCGCCGCTGTCGTCACGGCCCGGGCACTGTCCTGCGCCTGGGCAACACGGGGACTGAGCGCGATTGGCAGCACCAGCATCGAACTTGCCAGCAGCGCCAGGCGCGTTTTTTGCAACTTGTGGGCAGGAGTGGGGTGCTGCATTTTTTGTTTATGACCGGGTTGAAGGATGGAAATAAATGCTATCAGCATTGCCCCTGCCAAGCCCTGCGATCTTCGCGTCCGTGTCGCAAATACAACCAATGGCGCGGGCATGAAACCAGGGCGCGGTGTGCCCGGTCGTGGTCGGCATGGAGCGACCCGCGCCACCCTGTTGCTGCATGCCTGCCTGGACTGCATTCGCATCCACCGTCCGCTGGCCGAGACGTTGCGGCGAACGCAGCCTGCGCCCACGACCGGCGGTGTTTGTGCCAAGATCGTTGCATGCTCTTGCCACGCTGTCTGCGCAGTCTGTCGGTGGACCCCCGGGCACACCCCAGGGGGCAGGCGCACCTGAGCGCCGCCAGTGGTCTGGTGAAGGTCGCTGGGCAGTTCTACATGGTTGCCGACGACGAACACCACCTGGGCCAATTCGACGCCGTCGGCCGCGACGACATGCCGGTGCGGCTGCTGCGGCTGTTCGAAGGTGAGTTACCGAAAGGCAAGGGCAAACGCAAGGCGGCCAAGCCGGACCTGGAAAGC
>JANLQZ010000474.1:0-2531 GCA_031368125.1 Betaproteobacteria bacterium | reverse complement strand
GGCGAGGAGCACGCGGGCTGGGAGTGCGCGCGCTACCTGCTCGAGTTCGAGCGCGGCGCCGGCATCTTCAGCCCGCGCCTGCGTTCCCAGCTCAAGCGCGTGGGCGACGTGATGCAGAGCCTGCAAGCCCAAGGCACGGCTTTCGACAGCCACCTGTACCGGCGCTTCGGCAGCGTGCTGGCCGACCTCGACACCTTCGAGATGCTCGAGCTCAAGACCTTTGCCTTGCTCGAGCCCGACCGCGCTCCCGGCCCGCTGTCCTCGGTCCTCAAGCTGCGGGCAAGCCGGATGCGCCAGGCTATCGCGGAACTGGGCATCGAGGTATTGGGCCTGGAGAGCCTGCGCTGGCACGGCGCGGGCGAAGAGCCTGCCATCGAAGCGGCAGAGCACGCGTTGCTGCCCGACTTCCTGAACAGCCGCGCGGCCACGATCTTCGGTGGCGCCCAGGAAATCCAGTTGGGCATCATCGCCAAGACCTTGCTGGGTGATGCGATGTGATCTGCGATAGCCACCCGGGGTCGCAGTGGCAACCGACTGCGCCTGTATGGCTTGTCATCATGATTCACGATTGGCACGGGCAACGGTCATCCCGTTAGAGTTTGCGCTGAACAATTTGCAAATAGCCGTAGCCAGCCATTCCATTGGCGCCAACGAAACGACCACCATGAAACTGCTTCGCTTCGGCCCGCCGGGCCAGGAACAACCAGCAATGCTCGATGCACAGGGCCGCATCCGGTCGCTCGCGGGTATCGTGCCGGACCTGACCTACGACGTCCTGGCGCCGTATGGGCTGGCGCAACTGCGAGCGCTTGATCCGGTGCGCCTGCCGCTGGTGGAAGGCACGCCGCGGCTGGGCCCCCCGGTTGCCCAGCCGCGCCAGTTCATGGCGCTGGGGCTGAACTACGTGCTCCACGCCAAGGAGGCGAACGTTCCGATTCCAAAGCATCCCTTGGTGTTCAGCAAGGCGATCACCTCGATCTCGGGGCCGAACGATGACATCCCCCTCTACCCGGGCAGTGTCAAGCTCGACTACGAGGCCGAACTGGCGCTGGTGATCGGCAGCCGCGCCCACCGCGTGCAGGAGGCGCAGGCGCTGGACCATGTGGCCGGTTACTGCATCTGCAACGACGTGTCCGAGCGCGAATGGCAGATCGAGCGTGGCGGCACCCTCAGCAAAGGGAAGAGCGCCCCCGGCTATGGTCCGCTCGGCCCCTGGCTGGTCACGGTCGATGAAGTACCCGACCCGCAGGTGCTGCGCGTGCGCACCTTCGTCAACAGCGAAATCCGGCAGGACGGAAACACCTCGGACATGATCGTACCTGTCGCGCGCTTCATCGCCCACCTGTCGGAATTCATGGTGTTGCTGCCGGGCGACGTGCTCACGACCGGGACCCCGGCCGGCGTGGCCCTCGGCATGCAGCCACCGCGCTGGCTGCGCTCGGGAGACGAGGTGCGGATCCAGATCGACGGGCTGGGTGAGCAGCGCCAACACGTCGTCCCCATGGACTGATCGAGCGGCGGTTCCAGCACGTGATCGTGCCCGACCTTGACGGGCCACCACCGACCGCGGGGCTTACCCGGTTGCAGATATGGCGGGGTATCACAAATCACTATGCATTCGGTCAGTCCGCTCATCGTATATTGGATGCCATCAGGGAGGCGTCCGACTCCGAGGTCGATTCGCTGCCCCAAACCTGCGCTCACGGCGCACTGAGAAAGGATGGAGACATGAATGAAGTTTTCGGCAGGCGCTCCCTGCTCAAGGGTGCCGGCGCGATGGCGGGTGCCGCCACCCTCGGGCTGCCGTCGCTGGCGCTCGCCCAGACCGGGCCGATCCGGATCGGCGTCACCAACGCGTTGTCCGGCCCGAACGCCGTCTTCGGCGAGGCCAACGTCATCGGCCAGCGGCTGGTGGTGGCGGCGTACAACCGCTCCGGCGGCGTGCTGGGCCGGCAACTGGAACTGGTGGTGCGTGACGACCGTGCGCAGGCCGCCGCAGGCACGGCCATCGCCCGCGAATTCGCAGGTGATGGCATCCAGTTTCTGGCCGGCGGCGGCGCCACCACGGTGGCGATCGCCTACGCCGGGCTGGTACCCGAGCTGAAGATGCTGTATGTTTGCAGCACTCCCGGGATGGCGATCACGCACGAAGCGTTCAACCGCAATGTCTTTCGCTTCAACCCGAACACGTATTCGCTGTTCGGGGCGCAGGGGCGGGTATTGGCCGAACGTTATCCCAACGTGATCAAGTGGGGCGCAATCACTCCCGACTACGCCTTCGGGCATGACGCGGCGCGCGTGTTCGGCAACGCGCTGAGGCAGTACCACTCCAAGCGCACCAGCAAGGACTTCGACGTTGCAAAACCCATCGTGGTGAGCGGCACACAGATGGACTTCCGGCCACAGGTCAATTCGCTGATGAATTCGGACATTGAAGGGCTGTTCATCGGCATGCCCGGCGCGCCCGGGATCAGCTTTCTACAGCAGGCGCAGGTCGTCGGGCTGGACAAGAAGCTCAAGGTTATGGCCGA
>JANLQZ010000447.1:0-2804 GCA_031368125.1 Betaproteobacteria bacterium | reverse complement strand
CCGCGCCGGAACACGATGCTCTTGGCGATCTGGCCCAGCGCGACACCCAGCGCGTCGGCCGCCTGCTGGGCCGTGCGGGCGGCGCCGTCGAGCAGGACCGGCTGGTGCGGATGGGCCGCCGCGTGCAACGCGGCGGCCACGCGTTGCGCGGCTTCGGGAAGCAACCCAAATCCGCTCATGTGCGCCGGTTGAGCAGTGCGGTCGCGGCGCGCGAGCCGGGTTTGCGCTGCAGGAAGTCGCTGATGAATTTGCCGGCATCGATCAACTTGTCGAGGTCGATGCCGGTCTCTATGTCCATGCCGTGCAGCATGTAGACCACGTCCTCGGTGGCGACGTTGCCGGTGGCGCCTTTGGCATAGGGGCAGCCACCCAGGCCGGCGACCGAGGCGTCGAACCGCCACACACCCATGTGCAGGCAGGCCAGCGTATTGGCCAGCGCCTGGCCGTAGGTGTCGTGGAAATGGCCCGACACATCGTCGAGTCCGTAGTGCTGCAGGGCGGCTTCCATGGCGCGCTGCACCTTGAGCGGTGTGCCGACCCCGATCGTGTCGGCCACTCCGATGTGCTGCACGCCGATGTCCTTCATCAGTCCGGCCAGCATCGCGACACGTTCAGGCGCAACGTCGCCCTCGTACGGACAACCCACGGTGCACGACATCGCGCCGCGCACATGGATGCCCCTGGCCCGCGCGGCCTCGACCACCGGCCGGAAGCGTTCGATGCTCTGGGCGATCGAGCAGTTGATGTTGCGCTGGCTGAAGGCTTCGCTGGCGGCACCGAATACCACGATTTCGTCGGGCCAGAACGCACGGTCTACCGACACGCTGGCCTCAAAACCCTGCAGGTTGGGGGTGAGCACCGAATGACGCACGCCGCTGCGCCGCCGGATGCCGGCCATCACCTGCGCGTTGTCGGCCATCTGCGGCACCCATTTCGGGCTGACGAAACTGGTGACCTCGATCTCCCGCAACCCGGCGTCCTGAAGGCGCTGCACCAGTTCGATCTTGATCTCGGCCGGCACCATCTGCTTTTCGTTCTGCAGGCCGTCGCGGGGGCCGACATCGACCAGTTTGACTTTGGCGGGAAGACGCATGGAACCTCTCGTTTCTGTACGGCTAATAACCGCGCTCGATATCCACGATACCCGTTACCGGATCGCCCCGCTCGAGCGCGAGGATCTTGCCCGCGATCTGCGCAATGCTCTGGTCGCGCAGCGTCTGGGCCGAAACGTGTGGCGTGACGCGGATCTTGGGGTGGCGCCAGAACGGATGCTCCACCGGCAGCGGCTCGCTGCGGAACACGTCGAGCGTTGCGCCGGCCAGATGGCCGCTGTCGATCAGCGCCAGCAGGTCTTGTTCCACCATCAGGCCGCCGCGCGCCACGTTGATCACATAGGCGCCGGCCGGCAGCAGCGACAAGGTGTCGCGGCGCAGGATGCCGTGCGTGTCGGGTGTCAGCGGCAACAGGCACACCAGGACCCGGGTTGCCGCCAGGAAGCCGGCCAGGCCGGATTGCCCCGCAAAACACGCCACGCCGTCGAGCCGCCGCGGGCTGCGGCTCCAGCCGTTGACCGGAAACTCGAACTGCCGCACCGCCCGCGCGACCCGCTCGCCGAGCACTCCCAGGCCCATGATGCCGACCGCGAAGTCGGCCCGCGCCCGCGCGACACGTTGCACCCATCGCTGCTGGCTGGCCTGCAGCTCGTAAGCCTCGAATTCCCGAAAATGGCGGATCAATGCGTGGCACACGTACTCGGCCATCTGCACCGCCATGCCGGCGTCGTCGAGCCGCACCACTGGCAGGTTGCGCGGCAGCCGCAGCCTGAGCAGGCGATCGACCCCGGCGCCGATATTGAAGATGGCCTTGAGCCGCGTCTGCTGGTCGATCAACTGCTGCGGCGGCGCCCACACGACGGCGTAATCGGCCATTGCCGCGCCGTCGGCCCACGGCTCCACCGCGGCACCGGGCAACAGCGCGCGCAAGGCCTTCAGCCAGGGTTCGGCCGGAGTGCCGGGTTCGTAGAACGTGACACGCATGACGCGGCTGTCGATTGGCCCGATCGCTTCAGAGCGCGAGTTTGAGCAATTCGGCGCCTTCCGCCACCTGGTCGCCCGGGGCGAAAAGTAGTTCTGCCACCGTGCCATCGGCAGGCGCGGCGATGGTGTGCTCCATCTTCATGGCCTCCATCACCGCCAGCGTCTGGCCCTTGGTCACCTTGTCTCCGTTCCTGACCGCGAACGACAACACCTTGCCGGGCATCGGCGCGGTCAGCCGGCCGGCCTCGGACTGTTGGTCGCCGGCATGGGCGAGCAGGTCGATGGCCAGGATGCGGGTCGCGCCCTGTGGTGCGAAGACATGCGTCACCTCACCCTGGCGGTGCACGTGGACCGTGTGGCGCTGCCCCGCAAACTGCAGGTCGACCCCGGCTTCGGACTCGGCAAAATGCAGCGCGCCGGCAGTGGCGCCGACCGCGAGCTGCAAGGCGCCGTCGTGCAGGTAGGTCAACACGGCATCGGCCGCCGCGCCCTGGAACTCGAACGCGAAGCGCCGCGCAGCGACGCCGAAGGCACGCCAGCCATCGCGCCGGCTGAACGGGTCGGCCTGCGCCAGCGCGCGCTCGTCGAGCAGCGTGCGTGCGATCGATGCGGCCACGGCCAGCGCCAGCCCGACCGGCTCCTGATGGAACAGCAGCGCCTGCTCGCGCGGGATCAGCGCGGTGTCGAGCTCGGCCTGCGCGAACGACGGGCTGCGGACCACGTAGCGCAGGAACTGCACGTTGGTGTTGAGGCCCACGATGCGGGTCT
>JANLQZ010000382.1:0-4100 GCA_031368125.1 Betaproteobacteria bacterium | reverse complement strand
GCGCGCGAGGCCACGTAGTTGGGGCCGCGCACCTCCACCACGTTGTCCAGCCGCAAGGAATAACCGGCCACGGAGGTGGTATCACCGGGCTCCATGCGTACATCGTTTTCACTCTGGAAGCCACTCACCACGGTGACCCCGACGATGAACACGGCGACGCCAAAATGCGCCAGCAGCATGCCGTAGTAACTGCCCGGTTGCGCGGCCAGTTTCTTCGACCAGGTCGGCGCCGGATGCTCGACCAGGCGCATGACCAGGTTGAGCACCGCGGTACTGGTTATCCAGGCCGCCAGCGCCAGCCCCAGCCCGATCATCGGCGTCCAGTGGCCCAGCGCAAAGAAGGCCAACAGCGCGCTGGCCACACTCACGCCGAATGCCCAGCGCAGGCGCCGCGCCAGGTCCACCACGCTGGCCTGGCGCCAGCGCGTCATCGGACCGACCCCCATCAGGAACAGCGCCGGCGCCATCAGGGGCACGAATACCGCATCGAAATACGGCGGCCCAACCGAGAGTTTGCCCATGCCCAGCGCGTCGATGACCAGCGGGTACATGGTACCCAGCAGCACCGCCGCCGCCGCCACCACGAGCAGGACGTTGTTGGCCAGCAGCATCGATTCGCGCGAAACCGACTCGAAGCTGCCGCCCAACCCGACCTTGGGCGCGCGCCAGGCAAACAAGGCCAGCGAGCCGCCGATCACCAGCGCCAGGAACGCCAGAATGAAGATGCCGCGCGCCGGGTCGCTCGCGAACGCGTGCACCGAGCTCAGCACGCCCGAGCGCACGATGAAGGTGCCCAGCAGCGACAACGAGAACGCGAGGATCGCCAGCAGTGCGGTCCACATCTTGAAACCACCGCGCTTTTCGGTGACCGCGAGCGAATGCATCAGCGCCGTGCCGACCAGCCACGGCATGAAGGACGCGTTTTCGACCGGGTCCCAGAACCACCAGCCGCCCCAACCGAGCTCGTAGTAGGCCCAGAAGCTGCCCAGCGCGATACCGAAGGTCAGGAAGCACCACGCGACGGTGGTCCACGGCCGCGACCAGCGCGCCCAGGCCGCATCCAGCCGGCCCGACAGCAGGGCCGCCACCGCGAATGCGAACGCGACCACGAAGCCGACATAACCCATGTACAACATCGGCGGGTGGATCACCATGCCCGCGTCCTGCAACAGCGGATTCAGGTCCTGGCCGTCGGCAGGTGGCGGGAACAGGCGCTCGAACGGGTTGGAGGTGAACAGCGTGAACAGCAAGAAGCCGCAACTGATCAGCCCCATCACACCCAGCACGCGCGCCACCATGCGCTGGTCGAGCTGGGTCGAGAAGATCGACACCGCCAGCGTCCAGAGCGACAGGATCAGGGCCCACAGCAGGATCGAGCCCTCGTGGTTGCCCCACACCGCGGTGATGCGGTAAACGAGGGGCAGGCTCGAATTGGAGTGCCGCGCCGCCAGCGCAACCGAAAAGTCGTTGGTCACAAACGCGTGCGTGAGGCAGGCATAAGCGATCACGAGGAACACGAACTGGCCGCGCGCCGAAGGCCGCGCCAGCTCCATCCAGGCGGTGTTTCCGGTCTGGGCGCCAACCAGTGGCAACACGCTTTGCGCCAGCGCCATCGCCAGCGCGAGTATCAACGCCACATGGCCGAGTTCGTAGATCAAGGTTTTGCTCCCGCAGAAGGTGTTGCCGGCCTGGGTTGCCCCGCGCCCTGGTCGGCCGAGAGTGTTGTGCTGGACTGCTGCGCGTGCGAAGCGGCGTTCTTCAATGCAGCGGCAGCCTCGGGTGGCATGTAGTTTTCATCGTGCTTGGCCAGTACCTGCTCGGCCCGAAACACGCCGTCGGGACCGAGTTTGCCTTGCGCCACCACACCCTTGCCCTCCTTGAACAGGTCGGGCAACAGGCCGGTATAAGTCACCGGGATCTTGTGCGCCAGGTCGGTCACGGCAAACCGGACGGTGAGGCCCTGCGCGTCGCGTTGCAGGCTGCCCTGTTCGACCAGCCCGCCGATGCGGAAATTGCGCTCGCGCGGGGCCTCGTTGGCCGCCACCTGCGACGGACTGAAGAAGAACACCAGGTTGCTCCGGAACGCATTGAGCACCAGCGCGCTGGCGATACCCAGCGCCGCCAGGGCACCCACCACGGCCAGCGCGCGTTTGGTCCGGGGCTTCATGCGTCAACCCCCCGGGCGCCGCCGGCAGCATCCTGCGGCGCCGCGTCCAGCGCGCGGCGCCGCAAGACCAGCAGGGTGACCTCGAGCGCCAGCACCGCCGCGCACATGCCAAACGAACCCCAGACGTAGACACCGTAACCGCCCATGGCGAAAAAATCCGACCAGCTCGACCAGTTCATACCACCCCCATGAAATCGCGCACCCACGCCGTATGGCGCTCGCGCTCCAGCATGGTGGTGCGCAGGCGCACCAGCGCCACCGCGACGCAGTACATCCAGAACGCCAGCGCCATCACCAGCATGCCGATCAGCATCGGCGGCGCCATGCTGGGCGCATTGCTCAGGCTGACCGACGAGCCCTGGTGCAGCGTGTTCCACCATTTGACCGAGAAATAGATGATCGGCACGTTGACCACACCCACCAGCGCCAGCACGGCGGCCGAGCGGTCGGCGCGGCGGCTGTCGTCGATGGCGGCATGCAGCGCCATGAAACCGATGTACAGGAACAGCAGCACCAGCTCCGACGTCAACCGCGCGTCCCATACCCACCAGGCGCCCCAGGTGGGCCGGCCCCACAAGGCGCCGGTCCACAATGCCAGAAACGTCATCCAGGCGCCGGTCGGCGCCAGCGCGGTGGCCAGCATCGACGACAGGCGCGAATTGAACACCAGGCCGACACCGGCCCAGAACGCCATCACCACGTACACCACCATCGACATCCAGGCCGTGGGCACGTGCACAAAAATGATCCGGTAGGCGTCGCCCTGCTGCGCGTCGGTGGGCGCGACCCACAGGCCAAGATACAAGCCCACGCCGCCCAACAGCAGCGCGGCCAGTGCAAACCACGGAACCATCCGGCCGGCCAGCGGGAAGAAGCGTTGCGGGGCGGCGTATTTGAACCAGTTGATGCGGCTAACAGGCATGGCGACGATGTGCAGGGTCTGAATTTACCCGAGCGCAAAAGGTTCCGGTTGATTGCAGGTTAATACGCATGGCCCGCCGCAGCTACTCGACCGCGATGCGCAGGGCGGTGGCGGTGGCCCACGGGGCGCCCACCAGCGCCAGCACCAGAAACGCGCCCAACAATGAAAAATGCCCCGACACGCCCATGCCGGTGCGGCTGGCCTCCACCGCCGCTGCGCCGAAAATCAGTACCGGGATACACAGCGGCAACACCAGCAACGGCATCAGCACCGCGGCGCCACGCACGCCGACCGTCAGCGCCGCACCAACCGCGCCGAGCAGGCTCAGCAACGGCGTGCCCAGCAGCAACCCTGCCAACAGCACCCAGGTGCCGGACCAACCCAGGTCGAATTGCAGCGCCAGCAAGGGCGACACGCAGGCCAGCAACAGCCCCGAGCCGAGCCAGTGGGCGGCGATCTTGGCCGCCACCAGCAACGGCAGGGGACACGCCGCCAGCAGCATCTGCTCCAGCGTCCCGTCCTGGTAATCGTCGGCAAACAGTCGCCCCAGCGACAACATCGCGGCCAGCAAGGCCGCCACCCAGACCACGCCGGGCGCCATGCTGCGCAACAGGGCCGGCTCCGGACCCACTCCGAGCGGGAACAGGCTCGCCACCAGCACAAAAAACACCAGCACGCTCAGGGTGTCGGCGCGCCGGCGCAATGCAAGGCGCAGGTCGCGCAGCACCAGGCAGCGCATGGCGTCGAGCACACCGGCCGGGCGGGCCGCCGGCAGCAGCGGCGTGTTCGTGGGTCCGCGCCAACCGGCGTGCCGGCGGCAATCACCGGGACCATCGTCGTAGGTCTTCATAACGCCACCGTCACCTGTCCTGGCAGGTCGTCCAGGCCCACCGCCTGGTGGCTGGTCAACACCACCACGCCGCCGCGCGCCAACTGGGCCGTGATCAGCCTGCACAACCATTCGGTCGCCGCCGTATCCAGCGCATTGAAGGGTTCGTCCAGCACCCACAG
>JANLQZ010000372.1:0-6998 GCA_031368125.1 Betaproteobacteria bacterium | reverse complement strand
GCTGTCCGATCTGCTGTACATGCGCGACGGCCTGGCGAGTACCGAAGACTACGACCCCTGGGGTTCGGTACCGCGCATGTTGTGGGGCCATGCCGACGCCGCCGCGTTCGCCGCGGCCGCGACCACCGAAGCCGCGCCGGGCCAGCGCTGGCGCTACCTGAGCCAGACCGCCAACCTGATGGCGGCGGTCGACCGCGCGCGTTTTGCAACCGACGCCGAGTACTGGGCCTACCCGGCCAAGGCCCTGTTCGGTCCGATCGGCGCCCACACCGCCGTGCTGGAGACGGACACCGCCGGCAACTGGGTCGGCTCGTCGTACCTGTGGGCCAGCGTGGGCGACTGGGCGCGCCTGGGCCAGCTCATGTTGTCGGACGGGCGCTGGGACGGACAACAGGTGTTGCCAGCGGGCTGGCTCAAGGTCGCGGCCACCCGGTCGACGGCGGCCGGAGAAGGGCGCGGTTATGGGGCGCACAGCTGGCGGATCGGCGACCCCGACGAAGGGGAATGCAAGGCTTACGGTCTGCCGGTGGACACGCTGGCGATGAGTGGCCACTGGGGCCAGGTGGTCGCCATGGTGCCCTCGCGCGACGCTGTTATCGTACGGCTGGGTTGGACCTTCAGGCGCAAGCAGTTCGACAGTTGCGCCTTCGTCGCCGCGGCGCTCAAGGCGTTGCCGCATTAGTCAGACACGGGCCGTTCCCGCCGCGGCCGGGCGGACCCGCAACTTCAGGAGCAGAAAATGGATCTCGGTATCACCGGCAGGTGGGCGCTGGTATGCGGCGCAAGCAAGGGCCTGGGCCTGGGTTGCGCGCAGGCGCTGGTGCGCGAAGGCGTGCATGTACTGGTCGTCGCGCGCGGCGCGGACGTGTTGCAGGCCGCTGCTGGCGGGCTGCGCGCCTTGCCGGGCGCACAGGCGTCCAAGGTGCTGGCGGTGGCCGCCGACATCACGACCGAGCAGGGGCGCGCCGCGGTGTTCGCGGCCAGCGGCGGGCCCGGCACGCATTTCGTTATCGTCGTGACCAACGCCGGCGGCCCGCCGCCGGGCGACTTTCGCGACTGGGAACGCGAGGCCTGGATCAAGGCGCTGGACGCCAACATGCTGACACCGATCGCGCTGATCAAGGCCACCGTGGACGGCATGGCCGAACGCGGATTCGGGCGCATCGTCAACATCACCTCGGGCGCGGTCAAGGCGCCGATCGATGTGCTGGGCTTAAGCAACGGCGCACGCAGCGGCCTGACCGGTTTCGTCGCGGGCGTGGCGCGCAGCAAGGTGGCGGGCTCCAACGTGACCATCAACAACCTGCTGCCCGGCGCCTTCGACACCGACCGCCTGCGCGTGACGATGGCCGGCGCGGCGCAGAAATCCGGCCAGCCGATCGAAACCCTGCTGGAAGCGCGCAGCAAGGCCATTCCCGCCCGGCGTTTCGGCACGGCGCAGGAATTCGGCGCCATCTGCGCTTTTCTGTGCAGCCAGCACGCCGCGTACATCACGGGCCAGAACGTCCTGGCCGATGGCGGGGCCTACCCGGGGACGTTCTGAGGCAGTTGCGCCGCCGGCGGTCCGGCTACCCGGTCCGCACCGCGTCGCGCATGGTGACGAACTCTTCGGCCGCGGTCGGGTGGATGCCGATGGTGCTGTCGAAGATCGCCTTGGTGGCACCGGCCTTCATGGCGACCGCGAATCCCTGCACGATCTCGCCCGCCTCCGGTCCCACCATGTGCAGGCCCACCACGCGGTCGCTGCGGTCTTCGACCACCAGCTTCATCAGGATGCGCTCGCTGCTGCCGCTCAGGGTGTGTTTGAGGGCCTTGAATTCAGTACGGTAGACCGTGACCGCGCCGAACTTCGCGCGCGCTTCGGTTTCCGTGTACCCGACCGTGCCGATGTTCGGATGGGTAAAAACCGTTGTCGGGACGTACTCGTAACTCATGCTGCGCGCACTGCGGCTCGCGGGCGGCCCGAACAACTGGTCCACCAGTGCCATCGCCTCGCCCAGCGCCACCGGCGTGAGCTGCAGCCGGGCGGTCACGTCGCCGAGCGCGTAGATGGAAGGCACCGAAGTCTGGTAGTGGTCGTTGACCACGATGGCGCCGTCCCTGCCCTGCGCCACCCCGACCTCGGCCAACCCCAGCCCCGACACGTTGGGCACCCGTCCGGTGGCGTACAGCACGGTGTCCACCGTCAGGCGCTGTCCCTGCGCGCCATCGCCGGCGAGCTGGACTTCGAGCCCGTCCGGTGTCTGCGTGATCTGGTCCACGTCGGCCCAAAGCCGCAGGTCGATCCCGGCCTTCTGCATCTCGGCCGCGATGAAGTGGCGCACGTCGTCGTCGAAGCCGCGCAACACCGGATGCCCCCGGTACAACTGCGTGACGCTGGAGCCCAGGCCATTGAAGATGGAGGCGAACTCGCAGGCGATGTAACCGCCGCCCACCACCATCAGGCGCCGCGGGAACTGCTCCAGGTCGAACATCGCGTCCGAGGTGCACACCAGTTCGCCGCCCACGACGCCGGGCATATGGGGCGTGCCACCGGTGGCGACAAGAATGTTGCTGGCGCTCCAGGTCTGCCCCTCGACCTGTACCTCGTGCGCCCCGAGCAGGCGCGCGTGCGCCGCCATGACCCGCACCCCGGCCTTCTCGAGCAGGTTCAGGTAGACGCCGTTGAGCCGGCTGATCTCGCGCCTGCGGTTGGCCTTGAGGGTCTGCCAGTTCAGCCGGGGCGCCTCGCCCTCCCAGCCAAAGCCGTGCGACTCCTCGAAACTCTCGGCGAAGTGCGCCGCATAGCTGTACAGCTTCTTGGGAATACAACCCACGTTGACGCAGGTGCCACCCAGTCCCTCGGTGCCGCCGCGCTCGACCAGGGCCACGCGCACGCCGCGTTGCGCCGCCATGCGCGCGGCGCGCACACCCCCACTGCCGCCACCCACCACGAACAGATCGAACTCGAACTTCGCCATGCCGTCCCCTATTTGCGCTGCACGACCTTGACCGGCTGCCCCGGCCGGGGTTCGCCGCCGTCGTACACACCGTTGAGCAGCCGCAGGTGCTGCTCGGCCGCCTCCAGCACCGAGCCCCTGGCCAACTCGGCGAAACCACCGCGCGGAAACGCCACGGTGCGAAGCTGCCACGGCCGCGCATCGGCCCGGTCCGCGGCGGTGAGCGGCCGAAACGAGCCCTGCGCCTCCACCATTTGGCCGCGCGCGCGTTGCAGGGCGGCGCCGTCGCGCGCGCTCCACAGCAGCAGGAACCGGTTGTCGCCCGGACCGGACACGACCGTTGCCTCGACCGGCTCCTGCTGGCCCTGCGCGCCCGCATGCACGCCGGTGAAATGGGTCGCCTGCAAGCCGTTGATCAGCAGCCGCTCGGTGCGTCCCTGCAGCGGCTTGAAGGCGTTGCGGATGATCTCGTCGTGGTTGCTGCCCAGGCGCGGCGGCACCACGTGCACCACCAGCGCGGCGTCACGCGCCGCGTTGAGCAGCAGCAACTGGTCGGCGCTGTTCTGGATCGTCCACTGCGCCGGCGCGGTCAGCGCCAGGCCGAGCGGCTCGTGGTAGAAGTTGCGCCCGCGCGTCAGGCCCTGCTGTGGGCTCTCGCCGAACAACATGCCGTCGACCACCTGCAGGTAACGCGCGCGGCCTTCATCTTCGTATTGGCCTTTGTATCGGGCCGCCAGCGCGGTGATGGCTTCCAGCCGCTGGTCGTTGCTGGGGTGCGACGCGAGCCAGCTGTTCTGTGCCGGCGTCGCACGCCCCTGAGCGCGCGCCTGGTCGGCGGCGAACTTCTCCTGGCTCTTGAGCCCCCGGATCACGTCGACCATGTTGGACGGGTCGTAATGCGTGCGTGCCAGGTACTCGGCGCCCAGGCTGTCGGCCTGCAGTTCCTGCTCGCGCCCGTAGGAGGCGACATAACCGGCCGCGGCCACCTGCGACACGTCGCTGGCGACGCGCCCGGCGCCACCGACCCCCCGGCTTTCCAGCACCGCACCGAGCACGGTCGCTGCCAGCACGCCGATGCCGGCGGTCTGCTCCCGGGTCGCGCGCTGCGCGCCGTGGCGCGCCGTCACGTGCCCTATCTCGTGCCCGATCACACCCGCCAGATCGGCCTCGCTGTCGAGGTACGCCATGATGCCGCGCGTAACGTAGACATATCCACCAGGCAATGCGAAAGCGTTGATCTCGGGACTGTCGAGCACGGTGAAGTGCCACTCGAGCTGGCTGCGATGCGACTGTTTTGCCAGCCGCTGGCCGAGCGCGTTGACATAAGCCTGCACCTTGGCATCGCCGTAGACCGGGTACTCCTGCAGCACCTGCTGGTGCTCCTTGCGGCCCAGCGCAATCTCGCCGGACTCGTCCAGTACGGTGCGTTCTGTGCGGCCGGTAACCGGGTTCTGCACCTGGCTGCCACACGCGACCAGCAGGCTGGTGGCGACGATCAGGGAAAGTAGTTGGATGCGCATGCGTGCTGGAACCCGGACACTTCAGTGCCCGTATCGTAGCCGCTGGGTGTTGCGCAAGGCAAGTTCCAACGCCCAGCGGTCCAACCAACCGGTCATGACAATTGCGCGGGGACGGGGCGCGATCCGCCACGGACCGGGTCGGGCGATTGGCTGGGCGGCGGGTTGCGCTGGCGCCATGTTGCCGCGGCGGTTTGCCTGCGCTGTTGGTCCAAACTCTGACGGGCCAACCTTGCGCACCCTTCGTCTGAAAGCTGGCATCGAGTGGTCGTCTGCAGTGCAGCGTTTGCTGTCTTTCACCAAAGGCCGTCATGCGGAAGTCAAATTGCGATTGCTCGATTGCCGATCAAGAGTCGTTCGTGGCCGGCAGCCATCGGCCACAATCGGGCGATAGCGCGGTGCTCAAAGGTCGGCCAAGAAAGCCGACGGCCGCGTCCACCAAGACGCAGCAACGCGGTGCTCGGTGTGCGGGGCCAGCGATGGGCATCGTCTTCGCCGGACCGCGGCGCGGATTGGCGGCCGCGGACCGTGACAGCGCGCGGCGGTCGATACTGGCGTGCCGAAATGTGATACTGCCTGGGCGATTCGCCCGTAGTCTTCGACCAGGCACCTGAAACGCGCTCGCACCACCATCGAGAACCGGGAGATGATCCTCGAGATTGCGGGTGCTGGGATCGCATCGATATGCCCGATGGGTGACTCCAGCCCTGCCCAGACATGGTCGTGAGTAGGTTGCAATGAAAGGTGATCTTGACATTCTTCCATCGCCTCGAATCACTACCCAGAAGTGCCGCAGTCTGCGTTGTGGCCGTCCTGTGCCTCACGGTAGGGTGGATCGATTACGCGACAGGAACCGAAGTCAGGGTGTTACCGCTGTACTTCATTGCCACGTCCTTCGGCGCGTGGCGTCTGGGGCGCACCGGTGCAGTCATTTCGGCAGCCCTTGCGCTGTTGACCTGGGTTGCCGCGCAGTGGTTCGATCCCGCGACCCAGTGGACCATGGCGATCTGGCTCACCAACATTTTCACGCAGGGAGCGGCGCTCCTGTTCGTGGGCATGCTTGTGGCCACGCTAGCATTACAACTGCGAGTTGCCGACGCGGCGAACCGAAAGGACCCGCTTACGGGCCTGCGAAACCGTCACGGGCTCGTGAGCGATACCGCCATCGCAATTGCGTTATGCCGCCGGAACGAGCGTGCGATCGCGCTCGCGTTCGTTGATCTCGACAATTTCAAGCAAGTCAATGATCGACTAGGCCACAAGGCTGGCGACCTGCTCTTGCAGGTCTGCGCGGGCGTAATCCAACAAGGCTGTAGGTCGACGGATATCGCAGCTCGCCTGGGGGGCGATGAGTTCGTGATCGTCATGCCCGAGCTCCAACTTGCCGAGGCACATGTCGTCATGGATCGGCTCCGGCAGAGGTTCAAGGAACAGCCTGAAGTGGCAATTTCCCAGGTTTCCATGACCATTGGCGTAATCTCCGATCGCCGGGCGGCTTTGACGATCGAGAGTTTGCTGGCAACCGCAGACTCGCTCATGTACGAAGCAAAGCGCGCAGGCAAGGATCGCGTCATCGTGCGGGAGCTGAACGAGACGCCACCAACGGCGGTCTGATGGCTGAGCGCCTGGCATGCCGGGCCCTGCAGGCCCGGCGACTGACTCTCGACCTGCGCGCGACCCGGGCCACCGTCACGGTGCAGCGCACCCGCATCCTGCGCGACATGCACGACGGTGTTGGCTCGCACATCAGCACCGCCATCCGCCAGTTGCAATCGGGGCGGGCCAGTGACGGCGAGGTGTTGCGCACGCTGCGCGATTCGCTCGACCAGCTCAAGCTGTCGATCGACGCCATGAATTTGCCGCCCGGCGACATCAACGCGCTGCTGGCGAATATCCGCTATCGCCTGGAGCCGCGTTTTCTCGCATGCGACATCCAACTGTAGTGGGATGTGGACCTGCTCGAACCGATCGCATCCCTGGCCGCCAGCGCGATGGCCCAACTTCAGTTCATGCTGTTCGAGGCCTTCTCCAACGTGCTGCAGCATGCGCATGCCAGCACCTTGCGCGTGAGTGCGCGCCCGCTCGACGCGCAGGGCACGGGTGTCCGGCTGCAGGTGATCGACAACCGGCGCTGGTTCGACCCGGCCCGGCCCGCGCGACGGGGCCCGTTGTCGATGCACGAGCGCGCGCGCGCCATCGGCGTCACGCTGCAGTCGCACAGCGCACCGGGGCGCACCGTGGTGGAAATCACGATCGCGTGACGCCGGGCCGGGCGACGGCGACCGGGCCCGCGGCCCCCGCGCAACACGGCCGCGGCCGGCTCGGCGCTCAGGCCCTGGACGCGGGACGGGACGCCGGCAGGTCGATGCGCATCGCCGTAAACAGCGATTCCCGCGACTCTTGGCGACGGGCCACAAAGCCACCGGCTTCCGCGCGTCCGGTATGCGTGAGCGCTTCCACCGGCTCGGGCCGCCCGAGCAGGAAACCCTGCAATTCGTCGCAGCCGCGATCCTGCAGCGCGGCCATCTGGCTTGCCGTCTCC